>CAIYXO010000359.1 GCA_903930165.1 uncultured Verrucomicrobiota bacterium
ATGTGCGGCGAATGGAGGATCACGAGCCCGGGGTCACCATCCGTATCCGCATCGGCGAAAGGGGCGCCAACCGGGTGCGGCGCGAGTGGTCACTCGGAGTGGTTTCCGAGGAACCGACTCCCGACGGCGTGGTGTTCACGCTCACGGCGGGCCGCCTCGACTGGTTCGTGAACTGGCTGCTCTCCTTCGGGCCGTGGGTCGCCGTGCTGGAGCCGGCGGAGTTGCGGGACCGCATCGTCGCCGCCGCCCACGCCGCCGCCGCCCATCACGGAGCGCCGCCGAAAGCCTCCTGACATAGGGTTGTCAGGTCCGTCCTCCACAGTCTTCCCATCGCCCGCCCTGCAGTCCGTGCAGGACCGGACGAACCGTCGGAAACAAGACCCCAAAGCAGCACTCCATGAACAAGATCAACGCCGTCAACTGGTTCGAAATCATCGTCACCGACTTCGACCGTGCGAAGAAGTTCTACGAATCCATCCTCGCCACGCCCTTGGCCGAACAGGCCAACCCGATGGGCCGCATGGCCATGTTCCCCTTCGACATGGAGAAGGGCGTGGGCGGCGCCATCACGCAGATGGAGGGTTTCTCCTCCGGAGCCGGAGGCACGGTGGTTTACCTGAATGTCGAAGGCGACCTCGACGGCGTCATCGGCCGCACCCCCGCCTCAGGAGGCGAAGTCCTGCGCCCGAAGTTCCCGATCGGTCCCTGGGGCTTCATCGCCATCCTGAAGGACACGGAAGGCAACGTCTTCGGAGTCCATTCGCTGACCTGAGTTCTGTGCGATTCGACCGGGGCCCTCAAGCGGAGCCGCGGCGCCCTGGGGTGTGGAGTCCCGGCTTCAGCCGGCTCCGGTGTTCTCCTCCTGTGTGTTTCCCTTGTCCGGACGAAGCGGCCTCCGAGGGAAACATCGGAAAACCAGACCGGCTGAAGCCGGGAATCCGCACCCCGGAGGTTGACTCCGCGTGCGGCCTCAGTGGGATGCCTGTGAAGGACAAACGCGGGTTCCCGGCGAAGGATGGAACGCCGAAGTGTGGTCACCCTCTCCGGCCACGGACCCGGCGCCCGGTTGACGCCTCTGCATTTCGGAGTGAGGTCCGTCTTCGCTCCAAGCGGATGCCTCCGACTCAGGCGGCCTTCCCGACCGGGATGCGGACGCTGAAGACCGAGCCGACGCCGGGTGCGCTTTCGACCGAGATCCGGCCCTGATGGGCCTCCACGATGGCCCGGCAGATCGCGAGGCCGAGTCCGCTGTGCCCTTCGGCGCGACGGCGCGCGCGGTCGGCGCGGAAGAAGCGGTCGAAGACGTGGGGAAGGTCCTCGACGGCGATGCCGATCCCGGAGTCCTCCACGACGAGACTGCAGTCGTCGCCGGACGCCACGGTCCGGACCTTCACCGTGCCACCGGACGGCGTGTATTGGATGGCGTTGGCAACCAGGTTGGTCACGACCTGCCCAAGCCTTTCGGCGTCGCCGCACACCGGTGCGGAGGAGGTGAGCACCTCGAGGAGGAGTCCCTTCTGGATGGCGAGCGGCCGAAGGGCCTCGGCCTGCGCCCGTGCGACTTCCCCAAGGTCCAGGGGAAGAGCCGTCCCCAGGCCGTCCCCTTCGTCCAGGCGGGCAAGTTGCAGGAGGGAATCGGTGAGCCGCCGCATTTGTTGCGCGGTGGCGAGGGACGCCTTGAGGGTTTCCCGATATTCCTCCGGGGAACGGTCGCGCGAAAGGGCGGACTGCGCCTCGACGAGAAGCACCGCGAGCGGGGTGCGCAGCTCGTGCGCGGCGTCGTCGGTGAACCGGCGCTGCCGGACGAAGGCGGCCTCGAGGCGGTCGAACGTCGCATTGAGCACGCCCGCGAGCCGGCCCACCTCGCTGTCGGGCTCCGTGGTGGCGATGCGTTCGGAAAGGGCCCCGCCGGAGATCCGTTCGGCGGCGGCCCGGATCTCCTCGACGGGACGCAGGGCACGTGTGGAAAGCCACCACCCGCCTCCGAGCCCGAGCGCCAGGACCGCGGCTCCGACACCGGCAAGGTTCCATGCCAGTCTCCGCTGGGCCCGCTCCAGGGGCTGGAGCGACCGTCCGGCCAACACACAGTCGCCCAGCTCGGTGAACTGGTAGCACTCGAGAAGCCCGTCCCGGTCGCGGAAGAGCATCTGCGTGCTCCGTCCCGGTCGACGCGGGATCGGCAACTCCGGAGGCCCCACTTCGGTCCGCCGGAGCAGCACCCCTTCCCGGGACCAGACGGCGGCGTGTCCCCCGGGTGGGCCGCCGGACAAGGCCAACTCGAACGCGCCCTCCGGAATCCGCGCCTGCGGTCGTCCGGAACGGGACATCCCGGGTCCGTCGGGCGGAGGGCCCATCGGACGCTGACGATCCCCGCTCCCCCGAAACTCCAGGGGCGGGATGCGGCGCACCTCGCGCGCCTCCTCCTCGGAAGGTCCACCCAAGGATCGGGGTCCGCCGGATGCCGGCCCGCCGCCGCCACGAACCGCGAGGTTCAAGGCGGCGACGCGCCGCTCCAAGTCCTCCTTCAAAAGCCCGCGCTGGGTCACCCCCTGGAGCTGATGGACCATCAGGCCGAACCCGGCGAGCACGCCGACCAGCAGGAATCCAAGCCAGAGCTGCAACCGCCAGCGGATGGAGCGGATCACCATGGGCTCAGCGCTCGATGCAGTATCCCAAGCCCCGGCGGGTCACGATGAGGTCGTGGCCGAGCTTCTTGCGGATGTTGAACACATGGACGTCGAGCAGGTTGGAGAGGCTGTCGTCGTTCTCGTCGAAGAGGTGTTCGAACAGCTCGGTGCGGGTGACGACCTCGCGACGGTGCAGGGCGAGGTACTCGAGGATGGAGTATTCGCGGGCGGTCAGCACCACCGGGACTCCGGCACGTGTGACGGAACGGGCCCGGGTGTCGACGCGGACGTCGCCCAGCTCGATGTCGGGACGCGCAGTCCCCGCGGCACGCCGGATCAGCGCCCGCACCCGGGCGAGCAGCTCGTCGAGGTCGAACGGCTTGCCGAGGTAGTCGTCCGCCCCACCGTCCAGCCCACGCACGCGGTCCGACGCCGCGTCGAGCGCGGTCAACATCAGGACCGGCGTGGCCTTGGTCTTCCGCAGCTCGCGCAAGACCGTCCACCCGTCCCGTCCCGGGAGCATCACGTCGAGAAGGACGACGTTGTAGTCGTTCTGGCCCGCCTTGTGCAGCCCCTCGACTCCGTCCTCGGCAACGTCGACCGCATAGCCTTCCTCGCGCAACGCCTTGGCCAACGTCGTGCGGAGGCGGTCTTCATCTTCGATCAACAGGATCCTCATGGGAGTCGGCCCCCGGTTTCGCGGGACGCGGAAGGAGTGTCCCGCAACGTGGATGAAGATGGGATGAAGCGGGACATGGGCCGGCTTAACGGAGGCTTAAACGCCCGGGAGGTAGCGTGACGCCGACAAACGGATCATCAACACCGACCACACCATGAAGACCAGTCCCAAACCTGCGGAACCCCAGGCATTCCACATCCCCTGCGACCGCCGCCGCTTCTTCCGAAGCATGGCGATCGCCTCGGCAGGCTTCACGCTGCCCGGGTTCCTCGCCGAGGCCGTCGCCGCGACGCCGATCGTCACCCAGGGTCCCTACTATCCGCTCGCCGACGACATCCCCTTGGACAAGGACAACGACCTCGTCCAACTGGACGACCGGCTCACCTTGGCCAACGGGGTCGTTACCCACATCACCGGACGCGTCCTCGATGCGAACGGGAATCCGGTGAGGAACGCGCTGGTCGAGCTCTGGCATGCCGACCGGGAGGGCGACTACCTGTACTCGGCGGGAAGCGGACGTAACGCGGCCTGCGACGCGAACTTCGCGGGGTTCGGGCAGTTCCTGACCGGTTCAACGGGACGCTTCCGTTTCCGCACGATCAAGGCCGGCCTCTACGTCGGACGCACCCGCCACTACCACTGGGGCGTCACCCTCCCGGGCCGCACGACCCGGTCGACGTCCCAGACGGGATGGAACGAGGTGGCCTACGGCCTGACCGGAGCCGCCTGGGGCACCCAGAACTCCAACGACAACGTGTTCTCCACGGTCCCCGCGGCGCAGCGGGCGTCCCTGCTGCTCGACTTCACCGCGGTCCCCGGGACGACGACCGGAGAGGTCCAGGCGGAGTGGGACTTCGTCAGCGGCTTCACCCCGACCGAGCCGACCTATCCGGGTGGAGGCAGCCTGACGGTGGCCGGCACGCCGGTGGCGGGGCCGGTCGGAAGCGACCCGAGGTACCGGATCACGGTGCCGGCCTACGCGGGCTACACCTACGAAATCTACGGCAACCCGACCCTGGCCGACCTTGGATGGCGGGCGTTGCCGTTTTCCCTGAGCGCCACGGGGTCGATCGACCGTCACAAGCACACCGCGACGGCGGAAGGTGCGCTGAGCTTCTTCGTCGAGGACGCGGCCGAGCGCGGCTTCTACCAGGTCAGCTACCGCGTACCCGGGGCGAACACCGGCACGCCGTGAGGTTCATGGTTCCTTCCGTCGGACGGCGGACGGCGACGTGTCCACCGGGACGAACTCGAACCAGGCGAAGTTGTTGCCCTTGCCGTAGCGGAAGGTGAGCACCTGCAGGCCGGCCTCCGGAAACGAGATGGTTCCGATCTCCGCGAGATTCCAATGGTGGTAGGAAGCGGTCGCCACCGGGAGACGGCAAGAGGCCGCAGGCCGGCCGTTGACCTCGAACTCCACGCGGTTGGTCTGGTACGCGTAGAGCGCCCGGATCCGGTAGGTGCCGGCCCGTTCGACGCGGACCGTGTACCGGCACCATTCGCCGTCCTCGGTCCAGCCGATGTAGTGCTGGTTGATGGGCGGGGCGACGCGGTTGGTGTGGTTCAGGTCGGCCCAGTCCTTCACGAACGAGAGGTCCACCCCTTCGCCTTCCCGGAAGTGCCAGACGTAGTCGCCGGCATGGGCCCGCTGGTGGCCGGACTCGCGGTTCAACTTGCCGCTGCCGT
This sequence comes from uncultured Verrucomicrobiota bacterium, assembly GCA_903930165.1. Taxonomy (GTDB): domain Bacteria; phylum Verrucomicrobiota; class Verrucomicrobiia; order Limisphaerales; family UBA9464; genus SXXZ01. Next base: position 4,993 of record CAIYXO010000359.1, read on the forward strand.
TGTTGAGCGCGTCCGTGTCGTGGTAGGCGACCCCCTCGCCGCCGAGGTCGAACAGCGCGCATTGGACCAGTCCCGGGATCACCGGCGGATCCGCCTTGTGGAAGGGATCCGAGAACGGGCGTCCCGTGTAGTCGGAAGGAACCTCGGCGAAGGCGGCGAGGGTCGAGGAAAGCAGGGCCACCCCGGCGAACCGGGACGAGGCGAACGGCAGGGGCATGGCGGCACCTTCCTGCGTCGACGGACCGGAAACCAGCCCGGAGGCGGGAATGGCGACGGCTTGAACCGATACCGCGCCGGAGGCAGTTTCGTCCCACGGACCTCCCCGGCCGTCCTGCACCATGCAACCGCTGACCCGCTTCTCCGTCGCTCCGCTCCACACGCTCACACGCCAACTGGCCGCGGTCGCGATGGGTCGACAGGCACCGGACCGCGTGCTCACCGGGGCCCGGATCCTCTCGACCTACACCGAGCGGATCCTCGGGGACCGGGAGATCTGGATCAGCGGGGGACGCATCGCGGCGGTGAAGCCGGCCGGCTCCTGCCCGCCCAGTTCCGGTGCGATCTTCACGGATGTCCGGGGCGGCCTGCTGGCGCCGGGCCTCGTGGACCCGCACATCCACATCGAGTCGTCGATGATGACTTCCTGCGCCTACGCCGAGGCGGCGCTGCTGTGCGGCGTGACCACGATCTTCTGCGACAGCCACGAGATCGGGAACGTGTGCGACGTCGCGGGTGTCGAATGGATGCTCGAGGACTCACGGCGAGCGCCGCTGAACATCTTCCTGACCGTGCCCAGCACCGTTCCCGCCACCGGGCCCCAGTTCGAGACCGCCGGGGGCGACCTCACCGCGGAGAAGATCGGCGGGCTGTTCGACCGCTGGCCCGAGGCGGCGGCCTTGGGGGAGAAGATGGACTTCGTCCACGTGGCCATGGGCGACGAGCGCAGCCACGCCATCCTCGCCGCGGCGTTGAAGCGCGGGAAGCCGGTGTGCGGCCACATCTACGGACGCGAGTTCGTCGCGGCCGGCGCGGCCAGCGGCATCACCGACACCCACGAATCGATCGATCCGGAGATCGCCTCGGACTTCCTGGAGGCGGGCCTCTGGATCTTCCTTCGCGGCGGCAACCCGACGACCCCGTGGCATTCCCTGCCCCTCGCGATCCAGGCCGTCACCCGCGCCGGGGCGAACCCCAAGCGCGTGTGCGTCTGCACCGACGACCGCGACGCGGACGACCTGTTCCTCTTCGGGCTCGACTGGGTCGTGCGGGAGGCGGTGAAAGCGGGCGTGACGCCCCTGACCGCCTGGAGCATGGGCTCGCTGCATCCGGCCACGCGGTACGGCATGGACGGCGAGTTCGGAGCCCTTGGCCACGGACGCCGGGCCGACATCGTGCTGCTGGACGACGCCCTGAAGCCGCGTTCGACCTGGTACGGAGGAGTTCCGGTGGTCGACGAGGGGCGGATCACCCCGGCGCTCGAGGCGGCCTTGTCGGACCGCTACCGCTACCCGGCCGCGGCCTACAAGACGGTCCACTTCCGCGAGGACGTCCCGCTGGTACCGACCCTGCCGACCGTCCCCTGTACCGCGAACATCCTCCGGGTCGCGCTTCCAGGGATCATCACCTTCCATGACAAGTCGCCGTTCGTCCCGTCCGCCAGCTGGGAGGAAACCCTGGCCGCGCGTCCGGACCTCTGCTTCGTCACGGTCATCGAGCGCCACGGCCGGAACGGCGGCGTCGGCCACGGACTCCTCAAGGACTTCGGGCTCGTGGCGGGCGCGGTGGCCAGCACCGTCGGACACGACGCCCACAACCTGATCGTCGCCGGCCGGAGCGAATCCGACATGCGGCTCGCGGTCGAGTCGTTGAAGCGGTGCCAGGGAGGCGTCTGCGTGGTCCGCGACGGAAAGGTCGTGGCCTTGGTGGAGATGCCGATCGCGGGGTTGCTCTCCGACAAGCGGGCCGGCGAGGTCGCGGAGGAGACGGTGGCCCTGAAGAAGGCCTGGACCGAGGCCGGGTGCACCCTGCCCTACATGGGGTTCAACCTGCTTCCGCTTTCGGTCATTCCCGAGGTGCGGATCACCGACAAAGGCCTGGTGACCGTCCCCGGGATGCAGGTCGTCCCGCTCTTCGAATCCTGATCAGGGACCGCGGCGGGTCCGCGGCAAGGCCGCGGACCCGGGCAACTGGCTGGGCTGGATTCAGCCCCGGGTCTTGGCGGGCTTCTTCGCGGGTTTTGCCAGCTTGGGACGGGAGGCGATGCCGTCATGGATCACCTTGAGCACCGACCGGCGTTCGGCACCGGAGAGCGGAAGACGCGGGGCCCGGACCCATTCCTTGCCGAGACCACACTCCTGCACGGCCAGCTTGATGTACTGGACGAACTTCGGGTGGGTGTCGAGGTGCAGGAGCGGGGTGAACCAGCGATAGAGCTCGCGGGCGGCATCCCACTCGCCGTGGCGGGTGAGTTCCCAGAAGTGCTGGTTCTCCTCGGGGAACGCGATGCCGGAACCCGCCACCCAACCGTCGATGCCGAGGATGGACGCCTCCAGGGCGAGGTCGTCCACGCCGGTGAAGATCGCGTAGCGGCCGCCGACGACGTTGTGGAGGTCGGTGATGCGGCGGACGTTCCCGGAGCTCTCCTTGAGCGCGACGAAGTTCTTCTCGGAGGCCAGCTTCGCGAAAAGCTCCGGGGTGATGTCGTGGCCGTAGCTGATCGGGTTGTTGTAGATCATGATCGGCAGCCCCGTGGACCGCGCGACGCCCCGGAAGTGGTGCAGCGACTCGGCCGGATCCGGCGACTTGTAGATCATGGGCGGCATGAGCATCACGCCGTCGACCCCGAGCTTCTCCAGGTCGCGGGTGTAGCGGACCGCCTCGGACAGGCTGGATTCGGCGACGCCGCTGAGCACCTTCACGCGACCGCCCACCACGCCGAGCATGGACTCCATGACCTGACGCTTCTCCTCGCCGGTCATGGACTGGTTCTCGCCCAGCGAACCCAGGAACACGAGGCCGGAGACGCCGCTGCGGATCAGGACGTCGACATGGGCGGCAGTTCCCTCGAGATCGAGCGAACCGTCCTTGTGCAACTGGGTGGTGATGGCGGGGAAGACACCGGACCAAAACGGCTTCATGGGACGCCGAGGATCCCGGGGAACATCCGCTTCGGCTTGGCCCGGGGAGCCTTGGCCGGTGTCGTGCACGGCACAGAGGGCGGCTTGCAGTGCGGATTCAACGCCACCGCGGAAGGAAGGCAGGGACGCGGCTCCGATACGCCTCGTAGCCCGGATGGAGGCGGAGAAGACGGGCCTCCTCAACTCGGGCCTTTGCGAGGAGAAGGGCCAGAAGCAGCAGTGAGGCGACGCCACTCGCAGGAGAAAGCCAGCACAACGTCCAACCCGCCGAAAGCCACAGGAGTGATGCGTAGAGCGGATGGCGCACGCGGGCATAGATCCCTTCCTGTACCAGCGGCGCGCCGGGGAGTGGTTCGGGAAGCGCCGAGCGCGCGACACCCAGATGCCGGACTCCCAGGATCCCGATCACGGCGCCAACCAACACGAAGGGAAATCCGGCGGCGAGGGAGAGCCAACTCGCCCCGCCCCGCCACGGTCCGACCACGAGCATCGCAGACATCAGGATCGACTGGGCGACCACCCAACCGCCGCCGCGGGCGATGAAGCCGGACGGGATCACTGCGGGAACGGCACCGGAGGATCGAGCGGGATCACCGTCCGGAGCGGATTCGAGGCCCGGATGGCGCCGCCGGTGGCCAGGTACCAGCCGTCGCCGTCGCGGCCGGCGTCGATGTTGTCCTTCGACTCCCAATCCGCGCCGGAGCCGGTGAACCGGGCCCGTCGCAGGCTGACCCAGTCGCCGCCGACGCTGCGGACCCAGGCGTTGCGGAACCGGGCACGACGGGTCTCGTCCACGCTGGCGCCGTCGCGGCGGAAGTCCTCGACGAAGGAATAGAGCCCGGAGAGCGGCTTGCCTCCGGTGCGGGTGCGGAACGTGGCCAGCTTCCACCAGTCGCCGCGGTCCTCACGCCAGATCCAGGCCGAGTAGGCGGTCTTGTTGGTCTGCACCTCGCCCCGGAGGACGAACCGGTTGGTCTGGCCGATCTTCCACGCGAACGGAGCCATGCATTGGCCTCCGGTGCCTTCGCCCCCGAACCGCTTGATCCGGACCCCCTCGCCCTCATGGAGCAACTCGACGCGGTCCTCGGTCTTCACCGCCTTGGGATCGTCGCCCGTGGTCGGGTCCCAGACCGAGAAGATCACCACCGTGTTCGTGGAGGAGTTGAGCTGCTGGATGCCGAAGTAG
>CAIYXO010000360.1 GCA_903930165.1 uncultured Verrucomicrobiota bacterium
AGGACGGAAGGCTGCTGGTGACGCTTCCAGGAACCGGAGCGGACCCGGGTAGTCGCATCCAATCCCTCTCCGAACCGGCAACCGCGTCCGCCGGACCCCATGGGACCCCGCTGGCCATCGGGAGGAACGGCGACTGGCTGGTCCAGGAACGGCCCGGGCTTCTCGCATGGATTCCCGGTGGGATCGCCGGCGCCACCAGCCGCATCCTCGAACTGGAGACCGTCGGTTCCACGCCGCCGAACTTCCTGCAGACGGCGGTTTCGCAGGACCTGCGCCTCATCGCCGCCGTCGACGCGGTAGGCGAGGTGAAGGTCTGGGAAACCCGCGATGGCCGCATCCGGCATCGGACGCGGATTCCCGCCACCTTGGTTGCCGAGGTCTCCTTCAGCGCGGACAACCGGTGGCTGGCGCTTGCCGCGGAGGAACACGGGGCTTGGCTGGTCCCGATTGGCGGCGGGGCGCCGCGGCAACTCGACCGCCACCTCGACCAGGTGCGTTCCGCGGTGTTTTCACCGGACTCCCGGGTCCTCGCCACGGCGAGCGTGGACGCCACCATCGGACTCTGGCGGGTCCCCGGATTGGAACCGGTGGCGCTGTTGAAGGGGCACCGGACCTCCGTGGATGCGGTCGCCTATTCGCCGGACGGACGCATCCTCGCCTCCCTCGAGACCGGCACCGGAGTCCGGCTCTGGGACATGTCGACGTTCCGCGAAGTGGCCACGCTGCCCATGTCGGATGCCGAGCACTGGCTTCGCTTCTCCCCAGATGGACGCCATCTGGCAGTGCAGACCGCGTCCGGCGTGCGTCTTCTTTCGGTGCCCTGAGCCGGGGGGACAACGGACCGACATCGCAGGGGAGGAACGAGGGCCGACTGTGACCTCCCGGGGAGCCGCGGCAGCGCCGAAGCCCTCACCTCGACAACTGGCCGCCCGCCAGGACCAGTGAAAGCCCAAGGTGCCACGGAACATCCCTCCAACTCCGATGTAACCTTCCGCGACGGACGCTGCTGAAGTGGAGTGTGAGAACCACTACGGCATGCCTGTGCCTCCTGCTCCTGCCCTGGTCGGCCCTGCTGGGGGCCGACGCGGAGATCCAGACGCGCCCCATCCAGGGGTTGATCCGCTTCACCAATGAGAACCCGGAAGTTCTGGAGATCCTCGGTCCACCCGGAAACCTGGGGGTTTCCTACGTCGCGGTCCTCGCCGACAGCCGGGCCCCGAACGCCGGACTGCGGGCCACCGGCTCGCGTCCTGCCACCAACACCCTCTCGAACACCTACTCCCTGGCGGTTCAGGCGGGCGCCGACGAGGCCACGGCCATCGCCTATGACCTCAACGTGGTCCTCTACACCGATTCGGACCGCGCCGGCTACTACACCCGTCCGGTGTCCACGCCTCCATTGGTACGGGGCGCGGAGCCGGTCACCGTGGACATCGCCGAGTGCGCCGCGGTTCTGGACCTGAAGTTCGTCGACGCCGAGGGCCAACCGGTCGTGGTGGCCGACGTCACCGGCTCGTTCTCCAGTCCGGCAGGAGGAGGCGGAGCCATCACGGCGACTCCCGCCGGAGTCACCCGCCGCCGGATTGTCGTCCCATCGGGCCCGGACCTGTCCGTCGCCCTCACCGTGCGCCGGGGCACGGATGCCTATCTCGACGAACTGACCGACCAGGTTCACTTCACCACCAACGCCCCATGCGACACGGTGACCGAGGTCCGGATCGTCCTGCCTGCCGGTTCCGGTCTGGGCCGGATCACCGGACGAGTCGACATGGTGTCCGAATTCGAGCTGTCCACCGGCCCGTCCACCCTCACGCCACTTCGTGGCCGCACCGCGATCATCGCCACCGGGCCCGGGGGAAATCGGCGCTTCGCCTTGGTCCCGGGCGACAATCGCCAAGTGCCGGCCAGTGGGGACTTCGTGCTGCCGAACCTGGTTCCGTCGACCGCGGGGGATGCCACCAGCCTTTGGCGCGTCCAAGCGGAGATGCATTTCCGCACCAACCGCTCCTTCACCCACTTCGTCTCCCCGGCCCTTGGCGAAGGCTCGAATCCGGGCGTCCATGTCGCCGCGGGCAGCACGGTCGACCTCGGAGGCCGGTTCGTCTTTGTTCCAGGATTCATCCGCGGTGTCATCCACCTCGCCGGACCGCCTGACACAGAGGCCTCGAAGTCGGCCCTTCGCGGGGTCTTCCGACCGTCGGACCAGGGCCTCGACCCGTTCGGGATCCCAGCCTCCGTCGAGTCCAGCGGCATCCACTCCTCGTACATTTCCGCCCACGGCGTGAACCGCGGGTTCCTTGGCAGCAGCCTGACCGCTGCCGGCGGTTCCGTCTCCGCCAGCTTCGAAGGTGAGTTCGCACCGGGAACCGCGGCGTTTGAAGGCTCCTACGAGCTGCCCGTGGCCGGCTTCGGCGCGAGGGGGAGCGTGTGGAAGCGGGACCGATTCACGCTGACGATCCAAACGACGCCCAACAACGGCATCCCGTTCGTCAGCCAGCGGGTGGAGGTGGTCGAAGGCTCCGCACCGGAGCTCGAAGTCGCCAGCCTGAGGCGTGTCACAACGGATCTCCGGCTCGGCTTCGGCGAGGTCTGCGTGCGGTTCCGCTCCGCGGAAAACCCGTTCTACCAGGCCCGCATCACCACCACCGGAGGCGGACTCAACGGACTGGACTTCGAGGGCCGCCCGCGGAACTACCAGGTGAACATCGACGGCGCCTATGGACAGGCCATCAACCGACAGGACGCCACCCGGTCCGACGTCGTGACCCTCTATCTCCCGGAGGGCGAGTACGACCTCCGGCCTTTCGTGAACTCCATCGCCCCGGACGGTTCCGAATCCACCACCCAACTCGAGCCCATCCACGTGCAGGTCGCCGCCCGAAGCCGGACCTGCGTCGAGGCGTGTCTCCGGGTCGCCGTCCAGGCACCGGCCTGCACCGTCGGCGCCGCCGTCCCGGTCACCGCCGGCATCCGCACCTGCGGCCAGGCCATCACCCGGGTCCGCTACCAGGTGGACGCCGAGGATCCCGTGACGCTCTGCACCGACTGCGGATCGACCACGAACTGGTCCTTCCTCGCCGCCATCCCGCCGGGATCCCGCTCCCTGACCGTCACCGTCGAGGACGCCCTCGGTGGTGTCGCCACGGCCACGGCCGACCTCGCCGTGGATTCGAATCCACCGGTGTTCGATCCACCGGCCAACGTGTCGGTGGTCGCCGACGAACCCTGCGGCAGCCGGGTGACGCTGAACGCCCGGGCCGTCGACGCCTGTTCCGGAGCGGTCTCCGTAAACTTCCAGCCCGCCAGCGGAAGCCTGTTCCCGATCGGCACCACCACCGTCACCGCGACCGCCACCGACGCTGCCGGCAACACCGCCAACTCCAGCTTCACCGTGACCGTGCGCGACCAGGTCTCCGATCCCACGGCGCTCCTTGCGTATGAGCCGTTCGACTATGCCGCCGGGCGGAGTCTCATCGGCCAGGACGGCGGACGCGGCTTCTCGGGTCCGTGGGAATTGGCCGGCTTCAACGTCGATCCGGCCAACCTCGATGCCTTCACCATCTCAGCGACACAGCCGGTCGTGGGCTCGCTGAACCGCACGGGAGGCTCTGTACAGGCCGGCACGCAGAGGTCGGCCGCCGGCCTCGTCCGTCCTTTCGCCAGACCGCTGGGTGCGGACGGCACGACGGTCTATATCAGCGTCGTCCTCAGCGGCGACCCACAGGCCTCCATCGCCGAACGGGCCCAGTTCTTCGGACTGACGCTGAACGGCTCCCAAGGGGGCGACTTGTTCATCGGAAAGCCGTTTGAGCCCTTTGTCGTCAGCGACTACTACGG
>CAIYXO010000361.1 GCA_903930165.1 uncultured Verrucomicrobiota bacterium
CCTCCCCGGCCTCCACCTTCTCGTCGATGCTGATCCAGGCCGGACAGCGCTACGAGGGACCCATCGCGTTCAACCCGTCGGCCGACGCCATCAACCGGGTCGGCCTCATCGAGGCCTACTCGACGGTCCTCGACCGCGCCCGTGGCCTCAGCATCGACGGCGTCCCGCAAGTGGACTTCAACCCGGCGAACAACTCCCTCCTGCTGGCGGCCTCGCGGGTGGCCGACCTCTACGTGGTCCTCGGCAACGAGGCCTATGCCGACGCGAGCGACCCGACGATCGGATTCGGCTCGTCGAGCGCCCAGTACGGCTCGCTGTCCTCGTCCATCTTCACCTTCCAGAACCAGCTCGACTCGCCGCTGGAGGAGGAGCTGACGCTGCTCCGCGGGCGTGACGACAAGTCCGCGGGCGTCGGCGCCAACCCGGTGTACAACCGGCTCTTCTGGAACTTCACCCTCGGCGAGGGCGAGGTCGCCTATCAGCAGAACTACAACATCAGCGACCAGAACCTCGACGGCTTCATCGACGAGCGCGACGCCCGGACCCTCTATCCCCAGGGACACGGCGACGCCTGGGGCCACTACCTCAGCGCGATCCGCCAGCACTACGAGCTGCTGAAGCACCCCTACTTCACCTGGATCCCGCGCAGCGAGCTCGTGAGCGTCGGCGGCGCGGCCATCAAGGTGGACTTCCTCGACGAACGGAAGTTCGCCGCCATGGCCGCGGCGAAGGCCAAGGCCGGTGCGGAGATCGTCAACCTGACCTACCGCCTCAACTACGTGGACGACCCGTCGGGCCAATGGCAGGGGTACAAGGACACCGACACCTCCCGCGCCTGGGGAGTGACGGAATGGGCACACCGCGCCGGCACCGCCGCCTACTTCGACTGGATCACGGGCAACACGCTCCTGCCGAGCACCGACCCGAACCCCGCGCACACGGGCATCGACAAGATCGACCGCCAGACGGTGCGGGAACTCCATGAGATCCCCGCCCAGTTCGACGAGATCCAGAACCGCCTCGACCAGGCCGACGCCGGCCTCAACCCGCTGGGGTTGGCCAAGGGCGTGGTGACCTTCGACATCGACCCCTCCCAGATCGCGGCGGGCCGGACGCACTTCGAGCAGATCCAGACCCGTGCGCTCAAGGCCATGACCAACGCCGTCGCCGTCTGGGACGAGGTGAACAAGGCCACCCAGGCCCTGCGGCGCACCCAGGATTCCGTCGAGCAGTTCACCTCCAACGTGAACGACCAGGAGCGCGACTACAGGAACCGGCTGATCGAGATCTTCGGCTATCCCCACGCCGGGGACATCGGCGCCGGGAAGACCTATCCGAGCGGCTACGACGGCCCCGACCTCTACCACTACATGTACACGCCGGTCCCGGACTACGACGGACTGGTCCGCCGCTTCGACTCGACCACCACGTCCTATTTCACGGGGATGGACCTCGGCATCACCGCCTCGGGCGACACCCAGAGCGCCGCCCTGGGGGACAGCAGCCAGCAGTTCTACTTCCCCTCGGACTTCGCCAGCGACATCGGCGCCGACCCGGCCGCGGCCAACGTCATCATCACCGCGACGTCCAACCGGGTCTTCGCGGTGCAGTATCCGCGGATGACCGGCAGCTACGCCTTCAGCCCCCCGGCCTCCTGGGGCCAGAGGCGGGCGCCCGGCGAGCTCCAGCTCGCGCTGTCCGACCTGATCCAGAACGAGGCGCGGCTCCGGATCGCCCTCAAGGCGGACTCCGACCTCCTCCAGCAGATCGACGACGCGGTCGAGCTGCTCAACGCCCGATACGGGCTCCAGGCGGAGACGCTCCGGCTCAAGAACCAACTCTCGAACACCAAGATCGGCCTCGTGACCGGGATCATCGCGGCCAAGATCGGCCAGAAGGTGATGAGCGGCATCGCGACGACCAGCCTCCGGTTGGGCGACATCGCCGCGGACGGATTCCCCAAGGTCGTGGGCTTTGCCAACGACGTGACGTCCGCGGGCCGGGTTGCCGTCCGACTGACCGCACTCGCCGCGGCGGAACCCTTCGAGAAGGCCGCAGGAATCGTCGGCGCCCTCGGCGAACTGACGGAAAAGGTCGGACTGGAGGTCGCCCAGTCCGTCACCGCGAGCGGCATCCAGGCCGCCGAGTTCAAGTACGACATCCAGAAGCAGGTCACCGCACTGGAGATCCTGATCCGCTCCGAGGCCGGCTCCCGGCTCGAGGCCATCCGGCAGGCGGAGACGGTCCGCCAGTCGACCGGACGCTACCTCTCGGCCCTCGCCAAGGGACAGAGGCTGCTCGAGGAGCGCGTCGCCTACCGCAAGAAGGTGGCGGCACGCACCACCGAGAACCGCTACCAGGACATGACCTTCCGGATCTTCCGCAACGACGCCCTCCAGAAGTACCGGGCCTCCTTCGACCTCGCCCAGCGCTACGTGTTCCTCGCGGCCACGGCCTACGACTACGAGTCCAACCTCCTCGGCACCGACAGCCGGGCCGGCAGGGACTTCCTCACCGACATCATCCGCCAGCGTTCCCTGGGACAGATGCTCAACGGCGAGCCGATCGCCGGACGCGCGGGCCTGGCGGATCCCCTGGCGCGGATGAACAACAACTTCGAGGTGCTGAAGACCCAGTTGGGCTTCAACAACCCGCAGACCGAGACCGCCCGGTTCTCCCTCCGCAACGAACTGTTCCGGCTCCGGGACAGCTCCAGCGAGGACTGGAAGTCCCGCCTGACCGCAACCCGGGTTCCCAACCTCTGGGACATCCCCGAGTTCCGGCGCTACTGCCGCTCCTTCGCGCCGGAATCCGCCGGACCCCAGCCGGGCATGGTGATCCGCTTCCCCAGCACCGTCACCGCCGGCCGGAACTTCTTCAACTGGCCCCTGGGCGGCGGCGACAGCGCCTACGACTCCAGCCGCTTCGCCACCAAGGTCCGCAGCGCCGGCGTCTGGTTCACCGGCTACAACGGCCTCGGGCTCTCCCAGACCCCTAGGATCTACCTCGTCCCGGCGGGTGAGGACATCCTCAGCTCGCCGACCCCGAACGACTTCACCACCCGTTCCTGGAGGGTGATCGACCAGCAGATCCCCGTCCCGGTCCCCATCGGCGCGAACCGCCTCAGGGACCCCGGCTGGATCCCCATCAACGACTCCGTCGGCGGCACGTTCGCCGAGGTCCGCCGCTTCTCCTCGTTCCGCGCCTACCACGACGGAGGCTTCTCGGAATCGCAGATGACGAGCGACTCGCGGCTGATCGGCCGGAGCGTGTGGAACACCGACTGGGTGCTCATCATCCCGGGCCAGACGTTCCTCAACAACGCCGACACCGGCCTGGACCGCTTCATCGACTCGGTGAGCGACATCAAGCTGTTCTTCCAGACCTACTCCTACTCCGGGAACTGAAACCTCCTACGCCCCAAACCGCCATGAGCCATCAGTTCCCCACCCGCAGCCCGTTCCCAACGGGACTCGCCCGCCTGCTCGCGATCGCCTTCGCGGTCCTCGGCCTCGGCCGCCTGGATCCCGCCCAGGCCGGCATTCCCGAGCCGGGCGTACGCCTCTACGGAACCATCGCCCTCGAGGGCGTCGCCGTGACCGCCGCCGACACCGGCATCCGCGTCGAGGCCCGGCGCACCGCGGACGGCCCCGCGATCGCCAGCTACACGATGGGTTCCCTCACCAACGCCGGGAACTTCTACTCCCTCAAGGTCGACGCGGAGTCGGCGCTGCCGCTCACCGACACCAACCGCGTCGTGATCGGGGGAACCCTCCACCTCGTCGTGCTCGAGGGCGCCGCCGAACGCGACCGCCTGACACTCGTCGTCGCCGCCCGCGGCCAGCGTCAACGGCTCGACTTCGGCTCGCCTGACACCGATGGCGACGGCCTCAGCGACGCCTTCGAGCTCGCCCATTTCGGCACGTCCACCGCCGGATCGGCACTGCTCGACAGCGACAACGACGGCCGCCCCAACCTGCGCGAGTTCCTCCAGGGCACGAATCCACTCCAGGCCGACGGCCGGCATCCCGCCGACATCAGCCCGGCCGACGACCGCCTCACCCTGGGCGAGGTCACCGACTACATCCTCGCCTGGAAGACCGGCGCGACGAACTGGCCGGTCGAACCCACCCTCGATGCGCCGAACATCGAGGACTACATCACCCGCGCCGGCGCGCTGTGGAAGGGTGGCGAGTTCTACTCCTTCACCAACAGCCCCGCGACCAACGCCCCGATGTGGTGGGTGAACCGCACCTCCACCAATGCCCCGGGATCGGATCCGGGCCTGCTCGCTGCCGCAGCACCCGCGAAGTCCGCGAAGGCGCTGGGCGGCCTCCGTCGCCGCCTGCCGCCGACCTACCAGGCCGGCGTTGCCGTCCCCGTCACGCTCGACGTCGCGCCCGAAGGGGGCACCCGGGCTTACGCCGTGGTCGAGGCCGTCCCCGCCGGTTGGCGCGTGCAGAACCTCAGCCACGACGGACGCTGGGACGCCGTACGGCGCAAGGTGAAGTGGGGACCGTTCTTCGACGACGCGCCGCGTACCATCACCTACCTCGCCGTGCCGCTGTCGACGTCGCCGGACGCCGCCCGCTTCGCCGGACGCGCCAGCTTCGACGGGGCCGGATTGGTCGCCGAAGGCCCTTCCGCCGCCTGGCCCGAAGGACGCTTTCCCAAGCCCAACCTCCGCCTCACCGCCAATCCACGGAAGTCCGTCGTCGTGGTGGGCGAACCCGGACGCACCTACCGGCTCCAGCAGTCCGACGCCCTCGGCGGATGGGACGAAGGCCGCAACGTGACCGTCGAGGCGTCGGGCCTCTCGGTGGTTCCCGTCGAGGACGGCCCCGACGTCCAGTTCTTCCGCCTCGTGTCGGTGGAATGACCGGGATCCAGGAACCCGATGTCCCGTTTCTCCGCATTGCTGCTCGCCCTGTTCGCCGTCCTCGCGACGTCCGGGCGGGGCGCGTCGGCCTTGCGTTCCCTGCCCGAGGCCTTCACCCCGGGTATCCCGTTCACCGTCGCGATCGCCGTCACTCCCGGCACCAACACCGCGGTCCAGGCCATCGAGGACCGCCCGCCCGCCGGCTGGACCGTTTCCTCGGTCTCCCATGGCGGAATCGTGGACCCGCTCCTCGGCACGGTGAAATGGGGCCCGTTCCTCGACGCCGTCGCCCGCAACCTGACCTACACACTGGAACCCGCGGCGGCTCCCTCCGGGACCTTTTCCGGCACCGCCGTCTTCGGCTCGGCATCCATCGCCATCGGCGGGACCTCTTCGATCGCCCGCTTCCCAGGCCGGATCCTCCGGTCGCAGCCCGAGGACTTCCTTCCCGGAACACCGTTCGAGGTCACTGTCCGCATCGAACCCGCCGTGGACGTCGAGGTCTGGGCGGTTGAGGAATCCGCCCCCGAGGGCTGGACCGTTTCCGGGATCTCCGACGGCGGAATCACCGACCCGCTCTCGTCGTCGCCCCGGATCAAGTGGGGTCCCTTTCTCGACGCCAACGCCCGGACGCTCCGATACACTCTCCTGCCGCCTGCGTCCGCCCGTGGAGACGTTTCCCTCGAAGCCGACGTCCGTCTCGACGAGTTCACCCTCAACCGTGCCGCCGGGCTCCCGATCCGCGCCAGCGCCTTGGTCCGCGGCGGGTCCACGAACTACCTCCCTTCCCAGCCGCTCCAATTCGAGCTGGCACTCCAGCCGGCCGCGTACGTCGAGATCCAGGCGGTGGAGGAACGGATCGGACTCGACTGGACCCCGACCGCCATCAGCCACGGCGGCACCTGGGACGCAGCGGCCAGGACCCTCCGCTGGGGCCCGTTCCTCGACGCCACGCCCCGGACGCTTTCCTATGGTCTCCTCCCGTCAGCCGGCTCCTCAGCGACGCTTCAGCTGGCCGCCTCCGCGCGGTTCGACGGAACCGCGGTCTCGAACGCCGTCGCCGTTCCGCGCCGACTCGAGATCCCCGTCAGCGAGGTGATCCGCACCCTGCCGCAGTTCTACGTTCCCGGGACGCCGTTGACGGTCTCGCTCTCGGCGCGGCCGATCGACACCGCGCGGGTCTACGCCGTCGAGGAACGCGTTCCGGCGGGATGGCAGGTCGCGTCCATTTCCGCCGGCGGCAGCTGGGATCCCATCACGTCGCAGGTGAAGTGGGGTCCCTTCTTCGACGAGGTGGCCACGCCGAGGGCGCTCACCTACAGGGCGACGCCGGCGGCCGACACCTATGGACGCGTCGACTTCGACGGCTCGGCCCAGTTCGACGGACTGCCGATCACCACCACCGGTGCCGTGGAAATCCGGAACTCGCCGCCCCAGGCAACACGGATTGCTCCACCGCGCTACACCCCGGGAGTGCCGCTGCAGCTCCGGCTCGAACTGCGACCCGTTCCCGGCGTCGAACTCCAGGCGGTCGTCGAGTCCGTGCCCGCGGGCTGGACCGCAACGGCCATGACCGACGGCGGACTGCGCGATCCGGTCTCCGGCGAACTCAAGTGGGGCCCCTTCATCGACCGCAGCCTCCGCACCCTCACCTGGACGCTGGTTCCGCCCACCAATGCCGCGGGCCCCGCCGATCTCACGGGCTCCGGATTCTTCAACCGCGATTCCCTCGTCGTCACCGGAGCGGTCCGCCTTCTCCGGAACCAGTCGCCGGTCGCCGTCTCCGATTCCGACCGGTACCGCGCAGGCGAGGCCTTCAAGATCGCCCTGCTGCGTCTCCTCGCCAACGACAGCGACGCCGACGGCGACCTCCTCCGCCTCGGCGCC
>CAIYXO010000362.1 GCA_903930165.1 uncultured Verrucomicrobiota bacterium
AGCGGCTCGCCGGTGCGCGCGTTGATCGCCAGGATCGAGCTGTCGCCGCCCGCGCTGTACAGCACGCGTTTGCCGTTCCAGACGTCGAGGTACGGATTGGAGAAGGTGTTGTCCTGCGGGCGATCCCCGGGGGCGCTGCTCCAGGCGAGTTGGCCCGACTTCTTGTCGAAGGCGTAGAAGCGGTCGCCGGCCGCGCCGTGGGCTCCCCAGGCGCTCGTGATGCCGCGGGTGATCACGATGTCCCCGTCCACCACCGGCGAGGCCGTGCGGGAGTTCGGGAAGGTGAGTCGCCCGAACTCCTCCATCATCGAGTGGCGCCACAGCTCCTTGCCGGTCGGATCGAAACAGACCAGCACCCCCTGGGTGAACTGGACGTAGATGTTGCCGGTCTCCGCGTCGACCGTCGGCGAGGAGGTCGAATAGCGGAGGTAGATCGTGTCGCTGGCGAAGTCGCTCTCGCGGTGCTCCCAGACCAGCGCGCCCGTCTCGGCGTCATAGCAGCGCACCACCTCCTGCAGGTCGGGACCGTCTCCGAGGTACCCGTTGATGTAGAGCCGTCCGTCGGCGACGACCGGCGCGCTCTGGCCCGGGAAATCGGCCGTCCACAGCGGTGCCGCCGCGTCGATCTTCGAGGGAAGGCCCTTCTCAGCGGAGACGCTGTTCTGGTCCGGACCGCGCCAGGTGAGCCATCCGGTGGCGGCCGACAGGGGTAGGTACAGGAGGACGGCCAACGACAGGCCGGAAAGGACGGGTAGTTTCATGGCGTGAAACAGGGACCGACGGACTCCGATCAAGCTGGCCGCCACCCCGACCTCTGGCAAACCAAATAGTACGGGTACGTATCATCTGGGTGGTGGCGGGAAATCTCGGATGGCCCCGAACACGGGCCTCACGCAAAAGGCGCCAAGCCACCAACAGGAGGTTGGAACCGGGGCCGGAGTGATGGGAGCCGTCGGGTCCTTCGCGTTCTCGCGCCTGGGCGTCAGGCTTCCCCGCTGTAGCCACCCGCCTCAAGGCATCCTCAGGGCGATCGACAGGTTCTTCAGGTGGGGCTTCACCGCGTAGCGTTCCTCGTAGGCAAGACGCAGGGTCTCGGACATCCCGGCGCCCGCCATCCGTCCGAGGGCCGTGGCGATGCCGGCGACCTCCTTGGGGTTGCAGAGGCCCGGGTAGTCCTTCGGGAAGTACTCCGGGATCGCCCGCCAACGGGTGGTGACGCACGGAAGTCCGTAGGCCATCGCCTCGATGAGGTTCAGCGGTTGGCCCTCGTTGGAGAAGTACGTGGGGAACAGGAAAAGGTCGCTCTCGCGGAACAGGCGGTCCTTGGCCGGGCCGGCGGCGAAGCCGACATGCTTCACGCAACCCGAGGCGTCCGGACGCCCGATCCGGTCGCGGAATTCCTTCTCCTCCGCGGCCGAAAGGAAAGATCCGGCGACCCGGAGCACGAACCGCACGCCCTTCGAGCGGCGGTTCGCTTCCACCACCGCGTCCACGGCGTCGAAAAGCCCCTTCTCCCGCGTGCAGTGGGCGAGGTAGAGCACGCGGACGACGTCGCGCTCCGGCAATTGGCGCCGGTGGGGCGAGATCTCGGTGTGGAAGTCCGGACAGGGATCCGGGATCCCGTTGTTCACCACGCGGAGCCGCTTCGGATCGAGCTTCGCGGCGTCTCCGCGGTTGGTGGTGGCGAGCACGATCGAGACGTCGGCGCCACCCAGCAGACGACGGGCGAGCCAGCGTTCCCAGAACCGCGCCTCGGTCTCCAGCCAGGTGCCGAGACCCACCGAGTGCCAGTGGAACACGATGCGCCGGAACCTGAGGCGGAGCAGTGTGAGCACCACGAAGTCCCGGTAGAGCGGAGTCCGGCGTGGCGGGGCC
>CAIYXO010000363.1 GCA_903930165.1 uncultured Verrucomicrobiota bacterium
GGACCGTGTCCCGGGCCCGGAACACCGCGCCCATCGCGCCACGGCCGAGTTCCTCGTGAAGTTCGTACGGTCCCAGCAGCGTGGCGTTCGACGGCGGCGGGGCGGTGTCCGTGGCGGGTTCCTTCGAACCGGACCTGCCGCGGGCCCCAAGTGCGACCCGTGACATGCACCGGGCACACAGGCCTCCCAGGCGTTCCGGCCGTGTGGCCGCACCGCAGCGGGGGCACGGGAGAAGGGGTTCGCCGGACATCTCAGGATTGGATCGGTTCGGCGGAGCTGGGATGACCGAATTTCGTCCGGGAATCCCGTCAGGAGAAGAGCGCCCGGATCTCCGCCTCGACCTCGCTCGGCGTGCCGACGGTCTCCAGCAGGATCTCACGGACGCAGTCGTCGAGTTCCTCGCGCAGCCGTTGGACCCGCTTGGCGACCGTGTTGGAGGCGAGGGCGGTCTCGGCGGCCGCGGTGGCGTAGTCGCCGGGACCCGGTTCCTCTGCAAGGAACCGTCGGAGATGGCAGAAGGCCGGATCGGCCTCCTTGGAATGGCGCCCCTCCAGCCGCAGGTAGGCGAGATGAAGGACGTGTTCGGCCCATTCGCGGTCGAGCGCGTGTCCGGGATGATCGACGGTGCCGGGCTCGACCGCATCGCGTTCCGACTCCTCCAATCCGTCGAGTTCGACCCGGAAACCGGCCGGCAAGGGGCGTGGCCGGTCCAGGAGATGGTTCCGCAGGCAGCGTTTGAGGTAGGTCCGGAAACGTCCGCGTTCCGGGGCCACCCGGGAGAAGGACTTCCGCCGCAGGAGGCTCACGAAGAACGACTGGACGATGTCCTCCGTCTCGGAGGCGGGGATCCCCGATCCGACCAGGAACCGGCGCACCGGTTCACGGTAGAGGCCGCAGAGGCGTTCCAAGGCCTCGGCCGAGGCGGGCGAATGGTCGTCGCCGGCGCTCAGCACCATGCTCCAATGCGTCGGGGGAAAGACGCCATGAGCCACCTCGTCCATGGATGGAGGGTGTCCGTGGAAGGGCGGATGCCCAGCCGAAAGTGTTCCGTCCGGTGGCGCCTTCCGGCCTCCGGCGCACTGCTGGAGCGTGTGCCTCGCGGTCCGAGGATCTTCCTGCGCACCCCTGTTGGAAGCGGGGCTCCGTGAGGTGGATCGGTCCGGGGAGTGGCGTGAGACTCGTGACATCGTCTCCTACGGCGTGCAGGAGCGGTGCATGCCTGTGTTGGGATGTCTTTGGTCTCGCCGGGGCGGGGGAGGTTGAACAACGTCTGCCGCAGTGAATCGGGGCCGACATGACTTGAACGCCTGGACCGTGCTCTTCCTTGGGGCGCTCGCGGTCTATTTCGCGGTGTTCCTCGTCTACCCGGTGGGCTTCATGCTCCGCCGCGCGTTCGGCGCCGACGGCGAGTTCACGCTGCGCTACTTCTCGCTGCTGCTCGCCAATCCCATGTCGCGGCAGTCGATTGCGACGTCCTTCGCCCTGGCCACGATCACCACGGCCCTCGCTTCCTGCCTGGTCATGCCCTTGGCCTATGGCATGACCCGATGGCGGTTCGCCGGACGCGGAATTCTCTCCACGCTGCTGCTGGTGCCCATGATCCTCCCGCCCTTCGTGGGGGCGATCGGCCTCAAGCAGCTGCTGGCCCGCTTCGGGTCGCTGAACTCCGTCCTCGTCGAACTCGGCTGGATGGATCCGGCGCGTCCCGTGGACTGGCTCGGCGCCGGCGGTTTCTGGGGCATCGTGGTGCTCCAGGTGCTCGGGCTCTATCCGATCCTCTACCTCAACGTCTCCGCCGCGATGGCGAACGTCGACCCGAGCCTGAGGGAGTCCGCGAACAACCTCGGCGCGACCGGTTGGCGCCTCTTCCGGACGGTCACGCTGCCGCTGATCCTGCCCGGCTGGTTCGCCGGGGCGATCATCGTTTGGATCTGGTCCTTCACCGACCTCGGCACCCCGCTGATCTTCGGCTATTCGCGCCTGGTGCCGGTGCAGATCTGGGATTCGGTGAACGACCTGAACACCAACCCGCAGGGCTACACGCTGGTGATGTTCGTCCTGCTGCTCACGGTGGTCCTGTTCGCCCTCGGCAAACGCGGCCTGGGCGGACGTCGTCACGAGATGATGGCGCGCGGACACTCGGCCGGTGCGGAGGTCCAGGCGGGGCCGTGGCTCACGGCGGCGATCTGGGCCGGGGCCGGCGTGGTCGTCACCGCGGCGTTGCTTCCGCACGTGACCATCGTGGCGCAGTCGCTGGCCGGACGGTGGTTCATGTCGGCCTTGCCGGACTTCTGGACCACGGGCCATTTCGGGGAGGTCTTCGGCCACGGCCTCACCGGGTCCAGCATCCGCAACAGCCTCTTCTACGCGAGCCTCAGCGCGCTGATCGACCTCGTCCTGGGCGTGCTCATCGCCTGGCTGGTCACCCGGCGCCGGATCCCGTTCGCGGGACTGCTCGACGCCTTGGCGATGCTGCCCTTGGCGCTGCCGGGACTGGTGTTGGCCTTCGGTCTCTACGCCGGGTTCAACATCGACGAGCGGGCGAATCCGCGCCTCGACGCGTTCCTGGATCCGAGGACCAATCCGACCTTCCTCCTGATCGTGAGCTACAGCGTCCGCCGCCTGCCGTACATCGTCCGGTCGGCGCATGCCGGCTTCCAGCAGGTGAGCGTCACCCTGGAGGAAGCCAGCGCCAACCTGGGCCAGAAGCCGTTGGGGACGCTGTGGCGGATCACCGTCCCGCTGGTGGCGGCGAACCTCGTGGCGGGGACGATCCTGACCTTCTCCTTCGCGATGCTGGAGGTGAGCGACAGCCTGATCCTGGCGCAGCGGGAACAGCACTTCCCGATCACGAAGATGATCTACCAGCTGATGGGACGCATCGATCCGTCCTCGCCCAGCGTGGCCTCGGCGCTGGGCGTGGTGGGCATGTTGATCCTGTTGGGCAGCCTCGCGGTGGCGGGGAAGCTGATGGGCAAGCGCCTCGGGCAGCTCTTCCGGGCCTGAGGGCGAGGGGATTCGTGGTTCTTGATTCCTGATTTGGTGTGCAGGGGCGCGATCGGTGCCTCTCAAACGTCGTGGGTTCAGTATGGGTTACGTTTCTGTCCATCCGGCGAATGGGCTTGCGGGTGTCCGGTTTCCTGGGGTTCGAAACCGGAGGGTGTAACCTTTTCCTTCTACCCCAAGTCCACTGCGGCGCGTCTCTTTCCATGAAAAGACTCCTGTTCCTCGTCGGCAGTCTGGGTTTCGGTGTCCTCGCCGACGACTTCATCAACCTGACGTTCGACGAACCGGACCTGACGGGATCGTTGACTCCGATGTTCCCGACGCTCCCGGACGGGCCCTTCCATGGGGAAACCACCCGCCTTCTCCGGGGCTGGACCGCAACCGTGAACGGTGTGCCGATCGAACGGATCTCCTACACGACGCCACGGGGAGCCGTCGGGTCCGAGGAGGGTCTGAACTTCCGGAGCGCGAATCCCACGCCGAATGGGCCCGGGTACTATCTCTTTGTCTACTCGGCTCGAAATCCTTTGGGCCCGGAGTTCCGGCTTTCCCAGACCGGAATGATTCCGGCGGATGCGTCGAGACTGGATGTCGATGTTCATTCCGAGGCCGTCCAGTTCTTCATCAATGGGCAGTCGAGGAGTGCGTACTCGGATTTCTTGTACCGGGGCATCGACGTTTCGGATTGGGCGGGGCAGGTTGCGACCTTGGAGGTGGTCTTTCCCAGGGGGTATGGAGGCTACTTCGATATCGCCGGCTTCTCGCGTGTTCCGGAACCATCGACCTGGGCGCTCATGGGTGTCGGCGGCTTGGCGTTGGGCTGGGCATTGCGGCGGCCGGTGCGATAGGACTCCAGATTCTTGGAGCCGATTCCGGGTCCCTTGGGCCGGACTCCGTGCTTTCACAACCGGGGCTGCCAAGGGTGCAAAGAGGCCCCGATTGAGGGATCAGGATGGGTAGGGAGTCCGGGTAGCCGGGGAAATTCGTCGGCCCCGTCCCCCTTCTCACCCTTGGCACCC
>CAIYXO010000364.1 GCA_903930165.1 uncultured Verrucomicrobiota bacterium
AATCGGGGGCTGAGCTGGCGGAGGAGGGTCATGGCACCGGTTCCACGACGTCCGCGACCGTGGTGGGAATCAAGGATCGTTGGAGATCCGGACGATTCCGTGGACCGCGGGCAGGGGAGTCAGGAAGGGCGGAAGTGTGCGGAACACCAGCGCGACGCCAAGCCTTTGCGTGGGGAGACCGGCCTGACCTTTTCAGAACGGCCCCTCACGCAAGGCCGCATTGGTACGGGAAGCGGGCCATCCGTCTCCGCCGGAGTGCCCCTTCCCCAAGGCCGGCTCAGGGCAGCAGCCGAGCCCGATAGAAGCGATGTGCCGCCGGGGGAATCGGCGTCGGATCGTAGAACCGTCCCTGGACGTTCGTCAGGGTGACGGTGGCCAGCGGCAGCCATTGATCGGGCGAGATCGCCACGGCGTATTCCAGGGCGTAGGTGGAACCGACATCGCCGGAGATCGTCACCGCCGCGTGCAGTGCGATGTCCACCGTGGGGGCGGAGGATCCTGCGGTGACGAAGAAGCTGTTCGGCAGGGCTCCGAAGTTGCCCATTCCGGGAGTGGCTCCACCGGCGATCAGGAAGCGGCCGTCCTTGAGGCGGGTGAAGCTGGCGCCGGAGGTGACGTAGTCCGCAGGGAACTCGATGACCCCGGGCAGGACCCTCGTTGCGCCCGTGGACAGGTCCACGGTCCGCAGAACGGCCCGCTGGGGAAACGCGTTGGGAATGAAGCCCAGCAGGTAGGCCGTGTTTCCTTCCACGTCCAGTTGAGGCGGAAAGGCCGGGATCTCCTGGCTGGAGTCCGGCAGGGCAGGATGGGTCTCGAACCGGCCGAAGGACTTGGTCACCGGGTTGAAGACGAACAGGCCCTGTTCCGTGGTGGTGGCCGAGGGGCGATACATGGAACACAGGTACCGCCCGTCCGACATCCGGAAGTCCTGGACGGCCTGGACGGGGACCGGACTGGGCAGGACCAGCCAACCCGGATCGCTGGCGAGCAGTTCGTCGCCGACCTTGGAGAAGGAATTCCCGGCGAACGAGTAGAGCTCCGGCGTGGGCAGGATGTTTCCCCCGGTGAAATGGAGGCCACCCACGACCATGGCGTCTCCGTCGGCGGTGGGAAAAACCAGGGCGCCCGACCTGCCGAGCGACAGCGGACCCGTGGCGATCGAGGTGCCTTCCACCGGGTCGTAGAGCTCGCCGTAGGTGTGGGCGTCGTTGTGGGTCCACCAGGCCCCGGCGAGAAGCACCTTGCCTCCGCCCATCTGCACGCCCCCGGATGAGGCGCGGAAGCGCACGGTGTTGCCCTTGGTTGCAAACGTCCCGGTGGCCGGATCGAACAGTTCGATTTGGCTGTAGGCCGGTATCCCGAGGCTGGAGGAACCGCCCGCAACCATCAGACGTCCGTCCGCCAGCTGGACGAAGGATTGGGAGTCATGCGGCGACTGCATGGGAATGGAGCTCCAGGCATTGTCGGAGGGCGAATAGATCTCGGCGCTGGAGAGGCTTTCGAATCCGGGACCATGTCCGCCCAACACGATCACCCGGCCATCCGGCAACCGCGTCACGTTGTGCGACATCCTCGCCTGGTTGAGGCCGGGGCCGGGCCGCATCGAGGTGTCGGACGCCCGGACACCATTCGGCAGCGACCAGGAAACCACGGTCACTCCGATGGCGAGGCGGATCAGCGTTCTGTTCTTCATGTCATCCCTTGGGTTCGAGACGGGATCCATGACGGATCCACATCGGTGAGTGCGGATCGGATCCCTTCCCTCCATGCAGCCGATTGGCGTCTGTCATCCGACAGGCGCACGGATCCGATGTGGTCCCGGGAAGCGGCGACCCGATGGGATTCATCGACGCCCTGCACGGTTTCCCGGTCCCTCGCGCTGTGAATCTCCACGGTTCGTCACCGGATTGGACATGGGGTCTAACCCGTATCCTGAGACTTCGGATCGGTGACTACGGCGCGGGACCATGGTGCGTTTGCT
>CAIYXO010000365.1 GCA_903930165.1 uncultured Verrucomicrobiota bacterium
CCGGCTTTCCGCCGCGGATGCCGATCTCCAGACACGCCCCATCGAGGGACGCGTCCGCTTCCGCAATGCCGACCCCGCGGTGCTCCGCATCCTCGACGAACCCGGCCGCCTCGGGATGGCCTCCGTGGTCGCCGTCGCCGACAGCCTAGCGCCGCGGGCCGGACTGCGCTCCAGCGGCTCCCGGCCTGCCACCAACCTGCTCGAGAACCGCTACGCGATCACCGTCCAGGCAGGCGTCGACGAGGCGTCCGCCATCGCCTACGGCATCTCGTTCATCCTCTACACCGACCAGGATCGCGCCGGCTATTTCCTCTCCGGCGCGTCCACACCGCCACTGGTCCGCGGCACCGAGCCCGTGGTGGTCGACGTGGAGGAATGCGTGGGCGTCCTCGAACTCGTCTTCGTGGATGCCGACGGCAATCCGATCGCCGTCGACGACGCGAGCGGGGGGGTGTTCGACGCCACCGGGCAGCGCGGGGTCATCCACTCCACGATCCCGGGAAGCACCCGCCGCCGGATCCTGGCACCGGGCGGCGTCGAGACGACGGTCGTCCTCGCCATCCGACGCGGGAGCGACGTGTACTCCGACGAGATCACCGACTCCGTGCGCCTCACGGCCACGGCGCCATGCGACGGGGTCCGGGAGGTGCGGGTGACGCTTCCGGGAACGGGGCAACTTGGAAGCATCCGGGGAACGGCCGACATTCTCGGCGAGTTCGAGTGGTCCACCGGACCCACCGGATTCACTCCCTTGCGCGGACGGACCGCGATCCTGGCCTCGGGACCTTCCGGGAACCGCCGCTACGCGCAGATTGCCGGCGACAACATCCTGGTCCCCTCCAGCGGCGACTTCGAACTTCCGCGGCTGGTCCCCGTGGCCGCCGGACCCGACGCGACGCCGTGGCGCATCCAGGCCGAGTTCCACATCAGGACCAACGCACACTTCGCCCATGTGGTGACGCCGGCCCTCGGCGAGGCCGGAAATCCCGGCATCTCCCTCGCCCCGGGTGAACGG
Source organism: uncultured Verrucomicrobiota bacterium (assembly GCA_903930165.1). Classification (GTDB taxonomy): domain Bacteria; phylum Verrucomicrobiota; class Verrucomicrobiia; order Limisphaerales; family UBA9464; genus SXXZ01. The sequence continues at coordinate 1,016 of CAIYXO010000365.1, forward strand.
CTCGACCTCGCGGACACGTTCGTCCTCGACCCGGGCCATCTTCACGGCGAAGTGCGCCTGGTGGGACCGGTGGAAACCCCGGAGGCCAAGTCGGTCCTGCGCGGGCTCATCCAGGCCGGGCATTTCGGCAGCAGCCCGCAGGGGATCCCCAACGGCGTCGAGGCCAACGGAATCCACACCACCTACCTCACCGCGCACGGCGTGGCGACCGCCAGGCCCGGCGACACCTTCTCCACCGCCGGCGGCCGCGTGGCCTCCGGACTCGACGGGGCCTTCGACACGGCCACCTCGGCCTGGGTCGGACGTTACGACCTTCCTCTCGGCGGACTGCGACGCGGTGGCGGACTGTGGAAGCGCGACGAACTGGTGCTCACCTTCAATACTACGGCCATGCCGGCGGTCGCACCGGTCTCCGAACGCATCGTGATCGAAGAGACCGCTGCGCCTGAGGTCTCGGTCGATCCCGGCGCCCGGATCGAGGCGGGAATCCGCTACGGCTTCGGCGAGGTCTGCGTCCGTTTCCGCTCCGGGGCGGACCGCTTCTACCTGGCCCGTGTCACCAGCGACGGCGGCGGCCTCTCCGGGCCGGATTTCGAAGGCAACCCCCGCTCCTACCGCGTCACCGTGAACGATTCCTACGGTGTCCGCACCTCCCGCGAGGATGCGGCGCTCG
>CAIYXO010000366.1 GCA_903930165.1 uncultured Verrucomicrobiota bacterium
CCCGGCGGAAACCTTCAGCCACATGGCGCCGGCCCCGTCCGATGCCAAGGTGCTGTTCGACGGCAAGAGCCTCGCGGCCTGGAAGAGCGGCAACAACGACGCCAAGTGGAAGGTCGAGAACGGCTACTTCGAGATCGTGAAGGGCACGGGCGACATCGAGACGCGCGACAAGTTCAAGGACTTCCAGCTGCACATCGAATGGTCCGCTCCGACCCCGCCCAAGGGCGACAGCCAGGGCCGCGGCAACTCCGGCGTGTTCCTCCATGGCCGGTACGAGGTCCAGGTCCTCGACGTCTTCAACAACAAGACCTACGCCGACGGACAGGCCGGCGGCCTCTACGGGATGTGGCCGCCCCTGCAGAACGCCATGAAGAAGCCCGGCGACTGGAACACCTACGACGTCATCTTCGAGGGTCCGCTCTTCGGAGACGACGGCAAGGTGACCCGCAAGGCCTCCGTCACCGTGATCCACAACGGCGTGGTGCTGCACCACAAGCAGGAGTTCAACGGACCGTCCGGACACCGCAACACGCCCAACTACTTCAAGTACGACGGCACCGGCCCGATCCGGCTCCAGGACCACGGGGATCCGGTCCGCTTCCGCAACATCTGGATCCGTCCGCTGGGCGAATACGACCGCCCGGAGACGCACTGAACCCGATCCGTCGCGCAGGAAGGGAAAGGACGGGAAAGACAAAGGGCCGGCATCCCTCGGATGCCGGCCCTTTCCATTCGGCGCGGCGCGCCGCTTCCTCCCGCATCGATCAGTAGAGCCAACGGGCGATGCCCGAGGAAGCGTCGAGTTCCACGCCCTGCCGGCGGAATGCCCAGCACATGTAGCTCACGCTGACGAAGAACGAGGCCGGCACGCGGTTGGCCGCCGTGATCTTCACTCCCAACAGGGTCGTCTTGCCCCCGAATCCCATCGGGCCGATTCCCAGCTCGTTTGCCGTCTTCAGGACATCCTGCTCCAAGGCGTCCAGGACCGAATCGGGATTCCGGTCGTCGAGCAGCCTCAGGAACTGGGTCTTGCTCAACTCGTAGCCGGTGGCGCGGTCGCCTCCGATGCAGATGCCGAGGATGCCGGGGCCGCAGCCCTTGCCCTGCGCCTGGAGCACCGTGTCGAGGATCACCTTCCGGCAGCCGTCGAGGTCGCGGCTCGCATGCAGCTTCTCGTTCGGCAGGGAATACTGGGCCCCCACGTTCTCGCAGCCGCCACCCTTCAGCATCAGCCGCACATGCACCTCGGACGAACGGTGCTGGTGGAAGTGGACCGCCGGGGATCCGGGGCCGACGTTCGTGCCGTCGTTCCTGCCGGTGACCGAATCCACCGAGTTCTGCCGCAGGTAACCCTTCCTGGTCGCCAGTGTCACCGCCTCCCGAGCGGTCTCCTCGAAGGTGATCTGGTCGAATCCGACGGGCACGTCGACATAGAAGAGGATGCTGCCGGTGTCCTGGCAGATCGGCTGGGACTTCCGCTTCGCCAACTCGATGTTGCGCTCGATGATCCGGAGCGCGCTCTCGGCGATCGTGCCCTTCTTCTCGGCCTCCAGGGAACGGATCAACGCGTTGTTCACGTCCTCCGGGATCTCGGCGGAGGTGCGTCGGATGAGTTCAACCAGCGATTCAAGCAGGGCGGACATCGACCCGGACGCTACGAACCCGGCCCCGAACCGTCAACGGGCCGCCACTCCAACACGGGCCGTCCGGGCACGCCGACGAACCCGGGGCCCCCGGCTCTCCCGGCTTCCTTCGCCCGGCCGCCTTGACTAACTTCGCCTCCTCCGATGCGTCTGCTCGACCGCTACCTCCTCCGGGAGCTCCTGATGCCGCTGGCGGTCTGCCTGTGCGGTTTCACGATCTTCTGGGTCGCCTTCGACCTGCTGGGGGAACTGGACCGCTTCCGCCGGGCCGGACTCGGCCTCGGGGGCATCGGTCGCTACTACCTCGTCGGCCTGCCGGAGCTGCTCAACACCATCCTCCCGGTGGCGCTCCTGCTCGCCCTGCTCTATTCCCTCACCGGCCATTCCCGCCACAACGAGCTGACGGCCATGCGTTCCGCGGGGATCAGCCTCTGGCGCATCATCGTCCCCTACCTCGCCGTGGGACTTGCCGCCAGCGGCCTGCTCTACTGGCTCTCCGAGGTCGCCGTGCCGGACTCCAGGGAACGGCAGGACCGAATCCTCGAAGGCGCGCCCGCCACCGCCGCGGACGGCTCGGACTGGCGCGGCCCGCTCAACTTCGACAACCAGCCCGCCCGCCGCTCCTGGACGATCGGCTCTTTCGACCTGCGCTCCGGCTCACTTCGCAACGTCCGGCTCCTCCTGCCAGTCGGCGCCGGCGCACGGCGCGAAGTCGACGTGGCCGCCGCCCGCTGGACCAACGGCGACTGGCGCCTCTCCGGCGTCACCGAACGGCTCTGGCGCCGCGCCGAGGATCCCAACCCCGCCGTCCGCGAAAGCAACTTCGCCCCGGTTCCGCGGCTGCCCGCAACCAACCTCGTGCTCCTCTGGCCCGGCGGATCCGTCACCCTCTCCAACACGGTCCTGAGGACCAACATCTCGTTCCGCGACGAGGCTTCCGGGGTGGACTGGACCGCCGATTCGTACGACCCGCGGACGCTCGAGATCCGCGGGCTCCGGTTGCGGGAAACGCTCCGCGCCGGTTCCCAGAGACAGTTCCTTGCCGATGCCGCCACATGGGATTCCGGGGGTTGGCGTTTCACCAACGGCCACGAGTACGTCTTCCGCAACAACCGCGACCGGGAACCTCTTTGGGTCCCCTCCGTCGAACGGATGTCGGAACTGGACGAGACGCCGGAAATCCTCCGGTCCGAACTCCGCGTCTCCGGATTCAACCGCGCCAAGGCCCTCAAGCGCCCCCAACTCACCGTCCAGGAGGTCGTCGACTACCGCCGTCTCCACCCCGATCTCCGGCCCCAGATGCGCGCCTGGCTGGAAACCCAGATGCACGCCCGCATCGCCGCGCCGTGGACCTGCCTGGTGGTGGTGGTCATCGCGGTGCCGTTCGCCGCGCCCTCGGGACGCAGGAACCTCTTCTTCGGCGTCGCCGGCAGCATCGGGCTCGCGTTCATCTACTTCGTCGTCCAACGCGTGGGCTTCGCCCTCGGCCAGAACGGGGCCGTCGTCCCCTGGCTCGCCGCCTGGCTCCCGAACATCGGGTTCACGCTCACCGGTCTCCTCCTCACCGCCCGCGTCCGCTAGACCATGCCTCCCAGGAATCCCGAAGCCGACCAGCTCCAGGCCCGCCTCGACCGCCTCGAGGCGCTCCACAAGGTCTCACGACGCGTCCACTCGACCCTCGACCTCCGCGAGTCCCTCCAGATCATCCTCGACGAGGCCATCCGCCTCATGCGCGCCTCCTCCGGCTCCGTCTGCCTCATCAACCCGACCACCGGCTTCCTCGAGATCGAGGCCGCCCGTGGCCTCCCGGAAAACGCGCGCGACGTCCGTTTGCGCGTCGGCGAGGGCATCACCGGCACCGTCGCCCGCTCCGGCCGCTCCATCCGCACCGGCGACGTCTCCCGCGAGAGACGCTACGTCCGCCTCGGCGAATCCATCCGCTCCGAACTTGCCGTCCCGCTGCGGGTCGCCGACGAGGTCCGCGGGGTCATCAACGTCGACTCCGACCGCGTGGACGCCTTCACCGCGGACGACGAACGCCTTCTCGAGGACCTCGCCGCCATCGCCGCCCCGGCCATCCGCAACACCTGGCTCTACGAGTCCGCACGCCAGCGCGCCTCGCTCCTCGAGTCCCTCGTGCGCGTCGGACAGCTCATCAACTCCACCCTGTCCGTCGACGACGCCCTGAGCGTCATCATCCGCGAGGCCCGCACGCTGACCCGAGCCAAGATGTGCTCGCTCATGATGGTCGACTCCTCCGGCGAATGGCTCGAGCTGCGCGCCCACGACGGCGCCGGCCCCGAGTACGTCGGCAAACCCCGGCTGAGCCTCGCCGAAAGCCTCGTCGGGATCGTCGTCCGCCGTCAGAAGCCGATGCAGGTCGAGAACGTGCAGATCTCCGGCCGATACCAGAACGTCGGCATCGCGCGGCGCGAGGGCCTGCTCTCCCTGCTCAGCGTCCCCCTGCTTTTCGGCGGCAAGGCGACCGGCTGCCTCAACGTCTACACCGGCGAACCCCACCTGTTCTCGGACGAGGAGGTCCGCACGCTCTCCGCCTACGCGGAACTGTCCGCGCTCGCGCTCGAGAAGGCGCGGCTCTACGACAGGATCGTCTCGGTCGAGGAGGAACTGCGCCAGAGCGAGCGCCTGAGCGCCCTCGGACTGCTCGCCGCCGAGATCGCCCACGAGATCCGGAATCCCCTGACCGTGATGAAGATGCTCCACCACTCCCTGGAGCTGAACTACCCGGAGGGAGATCCCCGCCGCACCGACGTCAGGATCATGGGCGAGAAGATGGACCACCTGAACCGCATCGTGGACCGGGTGCTCGACTTCGCCCGCGGCGCGGAACCCCACCTCGAGGAGGTCGACGTCAACGCCTTGCTCGACGACCTCACCCTGCTGACGCGGGTCAAGCTCCGCGAGGCGGGCGTCGAGCTGGCCCGACGTCTCGATCCCAAGCTTCCCAGGTTGCTCGCGGACGCCACCCAGCTCGAACAGGCCTTCCTCAACCTCACGCTCAACGCCGTCGAGGCCATGCCCGACGGCGGACGACTCTCGATCCGGACCCGCGCGCTTCCAATCGGCCGTCGACGCCGGGTCACCCACGTCCTGGTCCGCTTCCGCGACACCGGCGTCGGCATGACCCGCGAGCAGTCCGACCGCGCGTTCTCCTCGCTCCTCCAGACTTCGAAACCCCGCGGAAACGGGCTCGGCATGGCCATCGTCGCGCGGGTCATCGAGATCCACCAGGGCACCGTCCGGCTCCGTTCCCGTCCCGGCAGCGGCACCTCCATCAGCATCGTCCTGCCGGTGGTCAAATAGAGCGGTCCGGCGTCATCTCCGACACGGGCCGGTGCGCGCCCCACCAACGGAAAACAGGAACGC
>CAIYXO010000367.1 GCA_903930165.1 uncultured Verrucomicrobiota bacterium
CCGCCTGGACGATCGCCTCGAGCCGGATGTCGCCGAGGGGGATCCCGTCGAAGCGGAACAGTCCGTTCGTGTCGGTCGAGCGGGCGGTGCGGCCGAGCGACTCGCCGAGCGCCCGGAACCGGAGCGCGACATCGGCGCCGGCAACCGGCGTCGTGCCGTCGGCCCGGACGAGGCGTCCCAGGACCGAGCCGGCCGGGAACAGCGCCAACGTCACTTCGGCTTCGTCGCCACCTTCCGTCACGGTGGTGTCGGCCCGGGCCGAAAGCGCTCCGCCCTGGGCTGTGACGGAGACCCGTCCCACCGGGATGTTCCCGGCGGAGAAGGCGCCGGAGGCGTCGGTCTGGCGGACCACCTCGCGTCCGAGGAACAGGCTGGCGCCGCTGCGGATCCGGACGATCGCGTCGGGAACCGGCGTGACGCCGTCCGCGGCGACCACGCGGCCGGAAACGAAGCCCACGCCGGGCAGGACCAGCTCCAGGAGGCGTTCCTGTCCGGCGACGGTCAGGGTGACGTTCGTCTGGACCCCGTTCGACGTGTCCTCCGGCTGGTCGGAGAACACGGTCACGGAGAGCAGGCGGTTGAGCGGGAAGGAACGGAACACCGCCTCGCCGGCGTCATCCACGGCCGAGGACATCCTGAAGTCCCCAAGGCGCACCGTGGCGGTGGCGTTCGTGCCCGGCACTCCGGCGAACCGCCGCGAGACCCGCACGCGCAGGTCGGCCAGCGGCTGGAGCTCGATGGTGGTGGACACCGAGGCGACGTCGTCGGGGATGGCGACGGAGACGGAACCGGTGACCCCGTCGAGGGAGGCCTCGATGCGGCCGGTGCCGGCGGGAACGTTCGCGAAGCGGAAGGTCCCGTCCGGACCCGTGGTCACGGTGCGGTTCTGGACCACGCCCGACGCGGTCGCGTTGAGGGTGACGGTCGCCCCGGCGGCCGGTCCGGTCCTGGCGCTGTTGACGACCGTGCCGGTCACCTCGGCGAGGGACTGTTCCAACAGCACGAGCCGCCTCAGCTCGCCGGGGACCTCGAGCTGGAAGGTGAGACGGCCCGCACGACCGGTGACCGGATCCGCGCTCTCAAGGCGGAAGGTGCCCATGGGAAGGGCGTCGATGGAGAACTCGCCGGTGCCGTCGGTGGTCGCGGAGCCCACGGCCTCGGATCCCTCGACCACCGTGACCTGCGCGAACGCCACCGGCGTCACGCCGTCGCGGCGGAGGAACCGTCCCGCGATCGCAGCGGTCCCCTCCAGGGTCACGGCCACCGTCGCCTCCGCGTCGCGGGCCACCGCGGCCGCGGCTCGGCCGAAGATCCGGATGACGCCCGCCTGAAGCTCCACGCGCACGCCGTAGGCGCCCTCGCTGAGTCCGCCGAAGACCACCTCGCCCGCGGCGTCGGTCGTCCCCTCCGCCACCTCGTTGGGGAACGCCACGCCCTCGGCCCGGGTGATCGCACCGGCCGCCGGGGTGCCGTCGGCGCGGAGAACCCGGATCCGCAGGCCACCCTTCCCGAGCAGGTGCACGTCCACGAGGTTGGCCACCACGTTCGTCCCGGTCGGCAGCACCCGCGCGATCGAACGTCCCACGGTGCCGTCCGCGGTGTTGGTCACGGTCACCACGTAGTCCACCCCAGGCGCCCCGTCCCGGACCGCCGGCAGGCCGAAGCGCGTGTCGAAACGCCCGTCCGCCTCGGTTCGGACGACGAGGTCCCCGAAGCCGATCGCCACCGGCACCTCCGCGCCGACGAGCGTGCCGTCGGGATGGAACACACGTCCGGCCAGGCGCCCGTTCACCTCGCGCGCCGGCGGGAACCGGAGCAGGACGTTCGTCGAGTCCCGATCGAGTGGATCCGTGAGCACCTGGGTCGAGATCACCTGCGGAAAGAACGGCGAGGCGGCCTGCACCTGGATCTGGCCGACGGCCACGTTCCGCACCTGGAACTCGCCCGAGGCCGCGTCGCTGTCGACGTCGCCGCGGATCACGAATCCCGGCGACATCTTGGGGGTCAGTCCCGGTCCGCTCACCCGGACCAACGCGCCGATGGGGACCGACTGGGCGTTCTCCACGCGCCCGGCGATGCGCCCGAGCGGCCGCATGCGGAAGGTCACCTCGCGGGTCTCTCCGTCGAAGTTCAGCGTCACCAGCCTCTCGTCGAAGCTCGGCGGCACGAATGTCGCGCCCGTGCCGTTCAACAGCGGGTCGTTGACCCCCATGAAGACCTTCAACGCCTGGTTGAAGGCCGCCTCGGGGTCCGCCTCGATCTCCGCCTCGCTGGGCACGCTCGTGTCGTTCACCGGCGGGTTCTCCGACGGTGCGGAAAGCTGGTAGGGCTGGCCCAGCGGAAGGCCTTCCCACAGGAAGCGCCCTTCGCGGTCCGCACGGACGAAGCTGAAGCCCTCGTCCTCGGGATGACACACCATGGCCCCCGGCATCGGACGCCCCTCCGCGTCGAGCACCAGCCCGACCACACGCGCCGCCGGGGTGAGCCGGATCAGGACGAAGTTGTCGTCGCCCGGGAGCACCTCGATCGCGGCCGAGCCGAAGCGCGGGAAGTCGAACGGCGGATCCGACTGCGGCGGCCGGTTCGCGACGGTCCGTTCCACGCCGGCCTCGAAGTCGCGCCGTCCATAGGCCACGCCGGGGATCTCGAAGAAGCCCTGGGCGTCGGTCCGCACGATCTCGCGTCCACCCGCGACCAACGCGTTGCCCACACCCCGTTCTCCCGCCGCCGTGAGCACCCGTCCGCGGACCAGGGCCGAGCCCGGCAAGGCCAGCACGGTGAACGGCGTCTCACCCTCCCGCAGCGTGATCCGCTCGGTCCCGGTGACCCGGCGACCGTCCGAGGACAAGGCCGTCAGGGAGAAGATGCCCACGGGGACGTCCGCGAACTCCCAACGTCCTTCAGCGTCGGCCGTGGTCTCGGCGAAGGCCCGGAAGCGCCCGAACCGATCCTGACCCGTCCCGATCAGAACCCGGGCGCCCGCATGCGGCGTCCGGCGGTCCGCCTCGGTCACGCGGCCCGCGATGGAGGTCCGCGGATCCTCCAGCGCGTTGAAGCGCACCGTCAGCCGGCGCACCTCGCCCGGCGCGTCCAGCGCGTCGTCGAGGATCCGCAGGCGTCCAAGGGAATCCTCCACCTTCAGGCTGAACACGCCCAACGGGACGCCGTGGAAGGCGAACCGGCCCTCGGAGTCCGAGAACAGGCCCCGGCCCAGCTCGCGGCTCGCCGGATCCGGGAAGAGGTTCACCGCCGCGTTCGCCACCGGCGTCGTCCCGTCGGCCTGCAACACCACGCCCTCGACCGTTCCCCGACCGCGGAAGGTCAGCACCATCGGGACGACGGTTCCTTCACGGCGCGATTCGGGCACCACCAAGTCGTCGACGGTCGCCCGGTCGAGGCCTTCGGCTTGGGCGATCGCCTCGCCGACGGAGCCCGCCGCGAACATGCCCAACAACGTGTTTTGGAAACGCGCGGAGGTGGCCAGCTCGCGCATCCGGTCGCTCTGGACCACGCCCGCCACCGAGGCCTCCAGGATCAGGGACGTCCCCTCCGCCGACAGCGACGAGGTGTCGGTCGTGGCGACGGTGTAAGGGATGCCCGCCAACACGAAGTCGAAGCCGAAGTCGCCGTTGGTGTCGGTCAGCACCTGCGACGGACGGAAGATCCACTTCTTGCACTCGTCGAGGGATTCCACCGAGTCCCGGTACACGAGGGTGACCGGGATCCCGGCCACCGGGCTGCCGCCCGAACGAACCACGCGTCCCCGGACGGCGACGCCCGCCCGGCTGGAGGACAGGATCGACCGCGAACGGTCGGTGATCGCATGCCCGCGCGGATCGGTCACCGCCGCGTCCACCGAGACCGTCCGCGGGATCAGCCCGCCGACGGGTCGCTGCAACGTCAGCAGCGCCACGCGTCCGCCGGGCTGGATCTGCACGGTCGCCGCGGTCGAACCGTCGTCCAGGCGGTAGGCCGCCGGCACATTCACGCGGTCCTGGGACATCGGCTTCGAGAACAGCGCGGCGACGACGTTGGCGTAGTTGCCGATGCCGGGCAGCGGACACGGCTTCACAGGGCGTCCGACGAGCACCTCGAGGTCCTGGCGGATCGAGACCAACTCCGGTGGAAGCTCCGTCACCGGCGTGGCCGTGCCGACGGAAGGGACTCCCGGGATCCCGTTGCAGGTCGCATCCGAACGCAGCTCCGCCGAGGCCGGGAAGGGGTTCCAGTCATGGCATCCGGTTCGGGAAACCAGATCCCACGCCACCGCACGGCCCACGCCGTTGGTGCCGAGGACGAGGCCGTGCAGTCGGGTCGCGTCGCTGCCCGTGAGGCTCCACCGGACGAGGTCCGCCGGATCGGATCCGGGATCGCGGACGACGAGCCAGGCGGCGTTCGTCCCGCCATAGGCCACGGCACCGGGGATGGCGCTGCGCCGGATCCCGGCCTCGGAGGTCCCGCGGCGGAGGGTCAGCTCGCCCGGTCCGCCGTCGAGGGCCGCCAGGAGCCAGGGTTCGCCGCGGCCGGCGAGATCGGGCCCGGCGGATTCGAGCAGGCGGGCAAGGCCCTGCGGCGCGTGCAGCGCCAGCTCGGCCATCACGGCCTCACGCCATTCGCGGCCGGCGTCCGTCTCGCGGAGGATCTGGTCCCAACCCACCTGGAAGGAACGGCCGCCGTGCCAGTCGAGCATCAGGTCGAGCAACACGCGGTTCGTGGCGTCGCCGTAGAGGATGCGTTGGCCGGCCTCCGCGAGGTCCAACGAGCGCCGGGTGACGACCGAGCGGTCGAGACGGAGGACGCCGGCCGGCACGACGCCGGCGGTGGCCAGGCTCAGGGCCTGTCCGAGCATGCGGTCCGCGGCCCGGCGGATCCCGGGCGGCAGGTTCGTGACCAGGCCCGGAAGCCCGATCGTGTCGCCCGACAGCGCCACGCCGCGTTCATCGATGCCCATCGTCAGCAGGAACCTGCCGGTCGAGGCGTCGTCGCCAAGGGTTAGGTTGGAGAACCGGATCGAACCGGTGCGCTGCGAACGCATGCGGTAACGCGCCGTCGCACTCTGGCCGGGCGGGATGTCGCCGAGGAAGACCGTCGGCTGCTGGTCGCCTTCGAACACGGTGCCGCTGAGCGAGGAGGACGGCAGCGTGACGCTCACCTGGTTCGCCCGCGACGGGGACGTGTTCAGGACGGTCACCGCGGCCTCGTAGGGTTCGCCGCTGCGAATGGTCTTCGGGTGGCTGAAGGTGATGGAGAAGTTCGGGTTGCGGACCAGCACGGAGCCGGCGGCCTTGCCCACGATCCTCACCGGCCCGGCGGCGAGCCCTTCGAGGCTGGCGGTCAGCTCGATGTCCATGACGTGCAGGCCCTCGTGGAGACCCTCGACGAGGAACTCCGCCTGGCCGCTCTCGCCGGGTTGCAGGCGCGGGATGTCGTCGGCGGTGCCGACCTTGCCGTCGGCTCCCGCACGGACGACCGCCTGCACCGGCTGGACCTCGCGGTTGGCGCCGAGACGGGCGAAGCGCAGCGGGTCGTCGCCCGGGGCGTCATGCGATGCCGCCGCGATCCCGTCGCCGCCGAGCGGGAGTTTCAGCCTGCCGCGGACGTCGACCACGGAGAGCCCGGACCCCGACGGCGCGCCGTTCTCGGTGAAGAGCTGCACGCTGAAGAACTGGTTCAGGAACCCGACGTTGCCCGGGATCACCATCAGCGCCGGGATCGGCGGGATCGTCAGCTCGATGCCCCCGCCCTCGCCGTCCACCGGCTGGAACCCGATCGGCTGGGTCTGGATCTGGAGGCCGGCGTTGCGCAGCTCCTCGGGCAGCTGGACGAGGTTGGCGGCGATCTCCTCGTTGATCCGCGCGGCCTCGGCGAGGCGTTCCTCCAGCTCCGCGGCCGGGATGATCTCGGTGGTCTGGCGGATGGAGGGCGTCACCACCGGGAACCGGACCGGGAAGGTGCGGCCGTCGAGCACGAAGCCGACCTCGAACTCCACCGCCCGGAAATTCGACTCGTCGATCGAGATGCCGCGCTCGCTGATCTCCGCGGAGGTCAGCGGACGCGAGGTCACGCGGGAGACGAGCACCTCGTCGAACACGGTGATGGGAACCGACGACGGCGTGCCCTCGAGCAGCGTGACGGTGTTGGTGCCCTCGACGCGGACTAGGCGGACCTGGTCGAGCCGGTAGTCGCCAACGAGCGGTAGCGGCGGGAGGAGGAGCGGCTGTCCGACGGCGCCGAGGATCTCACGGGCCGGGAAGGAGGGACCACGCAAGGTGGCCGAGACGAACGCCCCCTGGGCGAACGCGGCGTCGCCGGTATAGGTGACC
>CAIYXO010000368.1 GCA_903930165.1 uncultured Verrucomicrobiota bacterium
CGGAGGTTGGCGCGGATCATGTGTTCCCGGGCGACGGTGTCCCCCCGCTTGATGCGGGCGGCGAGCGCGTTCTCCTCCTCGATCGTCAGGAGGGGAACCTCGACGGCATCCCGCATGTAGAGGCTGAGCGCGCTCCGGGATTCGTAGTTGTCGCGGACCGGCTCGGGCGGTGCGGCCTGGACAGGGATTCCGTCCACCATCCGGGTGCCCGCGGGCACCACAGGTGCCGGGCGCTTCGCGGATTCCGTGCGGGCCGAAGACTTGGTCTCCAATCGCGGCACTTCCACCGGCTTGAACGCGCCCTTGAGGACCGCCTTCGCCGAACGGACTGCTTTCGCGGCTGCCGGAACACGTTTCGACGTCGTTTTGGACGACGCGGCGCGGGAGCTGGGGAGGCGAATCGAACGAGGAGCCTTTTTCAGTCGCATGATCGGAAGGGGGGGGAGTTGGAACCGTCCACTGTTGGACGACGACGTTGTTGTCGCAGTCTGTGGAACCATTGTCAATACGATGGCGAAGAATTGGCGAAGAAATGTTGATCACCTGTTCATGTCGCTCAAAACACGGCGTTTGTTCGGCTTCTTAGGCAACGGAGCGATGCGGTGTTCAAGTAAAGTGAGGCGACTGCTTGCCAATGTTGATCTTTTGCCTAACTGTCGTCTCCACGCGAGATGCCCGACCTGAAACTATCCATCAAAGCCGTGTCCCGGAAGACGGGGCTGAGCCCGCATGTGATCCGTACCTGGGAGAAGCGGTATCGGACGGTGAATCCGGTGCGTTCCGGCGGGAACCAGCGTCTCTATTCCTCTGAGGATGTGGAGAAGCTGTCCCTGCTGAAGCGTGCGACCGAGGCCGGGCATTCGATCGGGACCGTGGCGACCTTGAGCGTTGAGCGCTTGAGGACGTTGGTCGGCGGGGATGCGGGCAGTCGTGGGGCGCAACCCATTCTTGGCAGCTTTGCCCGGGAAGGCGCCTTCGACGAGCTGCCGCTGCCCTCCCGTCGGGAAGCGGCACCGGCCTCGACTCCGTCCTATCCCGCGGAAGCCGAGGACTTCCTGAAGTCGGCGCTGCAGGCGGTGACGCGGATGGATTCGAACGCCTTGGAGCAGGTGCTCGACAAGGCCTCAATGGCTTTGGGGCAGATGCGTCTGCTCGGCGAGTTGATCGTGCCGTTGGTCGAGGAGATCGGAAGCGCGTGGGAACGGGGCGACCTCAAGATCTCGCACGAACACATGGCCACCGCGGTGCTGCGGACCTTCCTTGGCAACGTGGCGCGTCCGATCGCCTTGCACCCGAGGGCCCCGGGCATCCTGATAACGACTCCCGCGGGCCAGATCCACGAACTGGGTGCGATCCTGGTCGCGGCGGCGGCGAGCGGCCTCGGTTGGAAGATCGTCTACTGCGGACCGAGCATGCCGGCGGAGGAGATCGCCTCGGCGGCGGCCCAGAATCCGGTCCGGGCGGTGGGACTCAGCGTGGTCCATCCTTCGGACGATCCGACCCTGGGCCAGGAGCTGTTGAGGCTCCGGCGGCTTCTGCCGAAGGAGACGGTGATCCTCGTCGGGGGACGGGCCTCCTCCGCCTACGCGGCGCAGATCGCGGCCGCGGGAGCGGTGAGGGTCGGTTCCCTCCAGGAGTTCTCGGGGATACTGAACGGGCTCAGGCAGGCGCCTCCTCCGGGCTGAGCCACGCGGACGGTGCCAAGGCGGAATGCCTCGAAGCCGCGAGGGGGTGTGGATCGACCTGAGGGCTGAACGTCAGCGGTGCCGATCACGGTTCCTCGATTTCCGTGACGGCCCAGCAACCGGCTCCCGTTGGCGCCACCGCGGGTTTGCGTGAGGTCCGTCTCGGATCCCAAGAATCGGGTCCGTCTCAGACCCTTCCGGATTTCCGCCAGCGGAACAGCGTGGTGGGATGCACTCCGGTCCGGGCCGCGACCTCGGCGAGGGAGAGGTCGTTTTCGGCCAGGAGTTGTCGGGCGAGGTGGAGACGGTCCGACCGGGTTGGGAGCCGTTGACCCGCCGACAAAGCCGTGCCGTTGGAAGCGTGGGATGGGGTGAAATGGGTTCCGGTCGTCGGTGCCGGCAGGACCGACTGCTGGCGATTCGACGGGTCTGCGCCCGGTTGTCCCACCAGGAAAGGAGGATCCCACCAGCCTTCGCGGAGGATGGGTCCGTCGTGGAAGAGCACGAGCCGTTCGACGACGCTCTTCAACTCCCGGACGTTTCCCGGCCACTGGTGGAGCCGGAGCTTGTTCAGGAGACCCGGCTCGATGTTGGTGAAGTTCTTCCCGAAGCGTTCGTTGGCCGTGTCGAGGAAGGCCATCGCGAGTTCCGGGACATCGCCCGCCCTCTCCCGCAGCGGCGCCGGACGCAGGATCATCTCGGCGAGCCGAAAGTAGAGGTCGGCTCGGAAGCGTCCCAGGTTGACGTCGTTCTCGAGGTTCCGGTTGGTGGCGGAAACCACGCGGATCCGGACGGAGTATTCCTTGTCGCCGCCCACCCTGCGGGCGGTCCGGGTCTCGAGGAACCTCAGCAGCTTGGGCTGGAGGGCGAGGTCGAGCTCGCCGATCTCGTCGAGGAAGAGGGTCCCGCCGTGGGCCTGCTCCACCAGACCGGGACGGGACTTCAGCGAGCCCGTGAAGGCGCCGCGTTCGGATCCGAAGAGCTCGGCCTCGAGCAGGTCGCGCGGCATGGCGGCGCAGTTGAGGGTCACGCAGGGACCGCCCATCCCGGCGGCGTGCAGCGCGCCGGCGACGCGTTCCTTGCCCGAGCCGGATTCGCCGATGATGAGCACCGTGACATCGGTGGGGCCGAGCCGCTGGATGTCGCGTCGGAGATCGGTCATGACGCGGGAACTTCCGATGAGGCGTTCGAAGGCGCCGTTGGCGCGTCCTCCATAGAGGTGCCACCAGAGCACTTGTCCATCGCCCGCCGCCTGGAGCGCGGCCCGCCAGCGTTCGTCCGGATCGGTTTCCGCGATGACGTCGTAGGCGCCGTCTCGCATGGCCTCGGCGATCCGTGCGGTGTCCGGAAGGGGGACGACCTGGACGAAGAGGCGGTTGGCCCGGGCCAACGCGACCCGGTGTTGGGGCCATAGGCCGGAGCGCAGGACCGTGTCGTCCACGACGCAGATGCAGTCGGCCGACTGGGCGTCGATCTCGGGGACGAACGGGGCGCGGTAGGGTTGGCAGGTCACGCCGAGCGCCTCCAGCCGTCGGCGGCAGGGCGGTTCCGGGTGGCTGGGCAACAGGGCGCGCATCGGTGATCCGGCGGTCCCGGATCCCCATTGAATCGGCATGGGAGCGCCGGGGTTGAGCGGAATCCCTCGCCGGAAACGAAACGGCCGGAACGGGATCGGACCCGTTCCGGCCGCTTGCGAGCCATGGATCAGCGGCTCGTGGAGCCC
>CAIYXO010000369.1 GCA_903930165.1 uncultured Verrucomicrobiota bacterium
ACCAGTCCGCCCAAGGGGATGGCGATCAGGTTCGCCGGAATCGCCACGGGGGAGACCAGGTGGAAGAAGCCGATGGTCCAAGGCGTCGATGCGGCGAAGGCCGCCAAGCCGGTGGCGACCGAAGGGACGAATCGACGGAGGGCCGCCTCGAACCATCGACGCGGGCGTGTCCACAGTCGTTCGGGCAGCAGCGGATCGGGAGGCATGGGGCGGACTCGCCACAAGGCCGACTCGAAGGCAGGAGTCAGAACGGGAAGAGCCCCGACGACACCGAAGGAAAGGACGAATCCGGCTTGGAAGAGTTGCCCAGGATCCCAGGCAAGGAGCGCCAATGCCGCCAACGAGAGGGAATTGATGAGGTCCGCAGGGCGACGCAGGGCCCAGGTCCCGACCACCACGGAACACATGACCGCGGAACGCACCGCAGAGGCCTGCCATCCGGTTGCGGCGACGTAGCCCCAGATGCAGGGAATGGAGAGTCCGCCGCAGACCGATCGCGGAATCCGCACGAGGCGGAGAAGCCCAACCATCCAAGACGCGATCAAGGCGATATGGAGACCTGAAATCGCGAAGAGATGGAGAGTGCCGGATCTCATGAAGACGTCGTCCACCTCGTCATGGAGCGCCGTCCGCCAACCGAGGAGCATTCCCCAGATCAGCCGGGTTGACTCGTCGTCCGGAAGGCCCCGGGAAAGCCGCCTTCGCGCCCAGGCGAGGAATCGTTCATCCCAGGGCGGACCGGCAGACGGTTCGGGACCCAGCGCCCAGTCCTGTGGGGCATCGCATTGCAGGACGAGGCCGATTCCAAGGCGGCGGAGGTGGGTCTCATAGTCTAGGAGACCCGGGGCCGCCGGTCCCGGCGGCGATTTGGCGAGGCCACGCAACTCGACCGACTGGCCCCGGAAGAACCTCGAATCGGGAACCCCTCGGGAGCCGACCAACAGTGTCCCGGTCGCCCTCCGCCAGCGGCCGCCTCCGGGATCCCATGCGGAGACCTGCATCCGCACAACGGTCCGCTCAGCCAACGTTCCGCGCCGCTCGGCCAGCCGGATCGAAGGAGCCTCGGCGAGGACGCCTCGGATGGCCACCACGGCGGGACCTCCCGCCAGCTGCCACCGGAGTTCGAACGGATCCATGGGCGCCTGGGTTCCCAGGAACGCCAAGGCCCCACCGCCGGCGAAGCCCAGGGGCAATCCGGCTTCCCGAACCTTTGGGAAAAGCGTCGCGGTGGCAATTCCGGCCGCGGCCAAGAGAAACCAGGAAACGGCGGAAAGGGACAGGAACTCGCCACCAACGATCCCGGAGGCGAAGGCGATCGACGGAAGCAGGAACGGGCGGCCGCGAAACACCGGGCAATACCAGCACAGGACTTCTGCGACCCGAAGCCGCAGGTGTGCCGGGCCTCAGTTGCCCGGCTCGGCTCTTCTCCCGGTACGCGATCGGAGAACACCGGCAACGAGGGCGAGCAGCGCGAGCGCAGTGGCGGCACCGGTGGCGTCTATCAGGACATCGACCACCGCCGCGCCGCGGCTGGGGACGAAGGACTGGTGCCATTCGTCGGACGCGGCATAGACCGCTGCAATCAGCCAGGCCCGTCCGGCTCGGCTCCAGGTCCATGGACGGAACCCGTCGATTTCCGTACGACCCAGCGCCCTCCAGGCCAGCAGGGCAAGGACCGCGTATTCACACGCGTGGGCCATCTTCCGCACCGCGAAGATGCAGACATCGATCGTTTCCGGCAGTGCATTCGGCAGCAGCCAGCGGAAGAACGGGCCCAAGAACCTCGACGTGCGCGGAACCGAGAACGCGTCGGAGGAGAAGAGGAAGACGACCGTCATCCACGCCACCAGCGGCAGCCAGCGGAAAAGCGCTTCACGATGCTTCGACATCGGCCCAAGCCAAACAGCCCGCACCCATTGGCAAAAGCTGTTTCAGACATCCAGTAGGGGACGAGCCAAGCCCCCACGGAACTGATCGGCCCACCCTGCCTTTGTCAGTCCCTTGAGCGACCGTCGTCGGCGGTCCAGTTGCTGATTTCCCGGTGCGGATCGTTGTCGTTGTTCCATCGGGCTCTCCAAGTCTGGCTGAGTGGATTGACGACCTCCTTGCGCAGGGCGCTTTCGGCATGGCCGTCGGCGAACATGATGTTGCAACGGTTGTTGTGGCGCTTTGCAGGCCACTGGTCGGATTCCTTGGGGTCGATGTTTCCATCCCAGGAACGATCGGTCTTGGAGTCGGAGAGCATGATCATCTCCGACGGGGCCTTCACACGGCTTTCCGGCATCTCAGGCTGGGTCGGAGCGTTGATGTCACCACCCAACCCCAGCTGATCCGCGAGGTTCTGAGTGGGAGCGCGCAGGCCCCAGTCGTTGTAGCCATAGCTGAAACGGCTACCCGAGCCCGAGGCATCCACGGAGTTGATTCCCCGGGGAAAGGTCTTGTTCATGTTGGTGTCCCACTGGGCGTCCGCCTTGTTGGCGGCACAGAAGAACGACGCCCGATTGGTGCCCATCTCACCGAACAGGCGAAGCGGCCAAAGGTAATAGAACTCGGGCACCTTGATGCAGCCCGGATACTTCTGGTAGTTGCCGGTGTACATCGCGGTGGCGATGCCCATCTGGCGCTGGTTGTTCAGGCAGGAGATTCCAACCGCCTTCGACTTCGCCTTGCCCAAGGCCGGAAGAAGCATCCCGGCCAGAATCGCGATGATCG
>CAIYXO010000370.1 GCA_903930165.1 uncultured Verrucomicrobiota bacterium
CGGCACGCCGGTCTCGGAACTCAACCGCCAGGAACTGTGGAAGCACGAGCTGGCCGGGCTCGATTCCTGGGACCGCCTCGTCCAGCACGCCCAGGAGGACCGCTTTCCGGGCGACGCCGACAACTTCCGCTTCCGCTACCACGGGCTGTTCCACGTCGCCCCGGCGCAGGACAGCTTCATGATGCGGGCCCGCATCCCCGCCGGTGAACTCACCTCGGCACAGATGCGCGGGATGGCCGACCTCGCCGAGGAACTGGGCGACGGCAAGGCGGCCGTGACCACCCGGTCCAACCTCCAGGTCCGCGGCATCGCCCCGCGGCACCTCGTCGAGGTCGTCACCCGGCTCGTCCGCCTCGGCCTCACCGCGAAGGGCTCCGGCGCGGACAACATCCGCAACATCACCGCCTCGCCCACCGCCGGTTTCGACCCGCAGGAGCTGTTGGACACCCGGCCCTTCGCCCACGCGCTCCACCACTACATCCTCAACAGCCGCGACCTGTTCGACCTGCCCCGGAAGTTCAACGTGGCCTTCGAGGGCGGCGGGGCCGTGGACACCGTCGCCGACACGAACGACATCGGCTTCATGGCCTGCCGCGTCCCCGCGCCGGCATCCGGGCTCTCCCTGCGCGACGGCGCCGCCGCTCCCGTCGAACCGGGCGTGTACTTCCGCGTCGAGCTCTGCGGCATCACCGGGCACCGGCAGTTCGCCAGCGACACCGGCCTGATCGTGCGCCCCTCCGAGGCCGTCGCCGTCGCCGCGGCGATGATCCGCGTCTTCTCCGCCAACGGCGACCGGACCGACCGCAAGAAGGCCCGCCTGAAGTACCTCGTCGACCGCTGGGGCGTGGAACGCTTCCTCTCCGAGACCCAGGCCCGTCTCGCGTTCCCCCTGGTCCGGCTTCCGATGGGGTCCTGCATCGCCAGGCCGCCATCGATCAAGCACGGCCACATCGGCGTGTACCGCCAACGTCAGCCGGGCCGGAACTACGTCGGCGTCGTCGTGCCGGTCGGCATCCTGACCACCCGCCAGATGCGCCGCCTCGCCGACATCGCCGAAGCCCACGGTTCCGGCACGCTCCGCCTGACGCCGTGGCAGAACCTCA
This sequence comes from uncultured Verrucomicrobiota bacterium, assembly GCA_903930165.1. Classification (GTDB taxonomy): domain Bacteria; phylum Verrucomicrobiota; class Verrucomicrobiia; order Limisphaerales; family UBA9464; genus SXXZ01. The sequence goes on from CAIYXO010000370.1 coordinate 1,104, forward strand.
TCATCCCCGACGTCTCGGACGCCTTCGTGGAGTCCGTCCGACGGCAGCTCGTGCGCGCCGGACTCCACCACGAGGCGGACCACATCCTCGGCGGCCTGGTGGCGTGCACCGGGAGCCGCGGATGCAAGTACGCCGGCACCGACACCAAGGGACACGCGCTCGAGCTGGGCGCCCAACTCGGCCGGCGACTCTCTCTCGAGCAGCCGGTCAACATCCACCTCACCGGATGCCCCAACTCGTGCGCCCAGCACTACATCGGCGACATCGGACTCCAGGGCGTGAAGACGCAGGTCGCCGGCGAAAGCGTCGAGGCCTACCACATCGTCTTCGGCGGAGGCGTCGGCCACGACCAGTCCGTGGCCCGCCAGGTCTTCACCAACATCCCGTGGGCGCAGGTGCCGGACCTTCTGGAGCGGGCGCTCCGGGCGTATCTCCGCCTGCGGGAGCCCGGGGAATCCTTCGCGACATTCACGCGGCGCCACGAGGTGAAGCGCCTCCAGGAGCTGTTCTCCGAATGAACCCGCCCCCCGTCCCATTCCTGCCCGAATCCGCCCCGTTCACGGCGGAGCAGAGGGCCTACCTGAACGGGTTCCTCGCCGGCCTCTTCTCCCGCGTCCCCGGCCCGGCCGCAACCGCCGCACCGGCGCCGGCACCGCCACGGCTCATCCCGTTGTCCGTCTGCTTCGGCAGCCAGACCGGCACCGCCGAGGGTCTCGCGAAACGCGTCGCCCGGGAGGCGTCCAAGCGCGGCTTCGCCCCCACGCTCCACGACCTCGCCTCGGTCACCCCGGCCTCCCTTTCGGGCGAACACAGCCTGCTCGTCGTCACCAGCACCTACGGCGACGGCGAACCGCCCGACAACGCCAAGGCGCTCTGGAAGGCGCTCTCCGCCGGGGACGCCCCGCGCCTGGAGAAGCTTCGCTTCGCGGTCTGCGGGATCGGCGACTCCAGCTACGCGCGGTTCTGCGGGTTCGCACGCGACCTCGATGCCCGTCTCGCGGCGCTGGGAGCGACCCGGGTCGTCGGCCGGGCGGACTGCGACACCGATCCTGAGGAAACCTTCCTCCGCTGGCTTTCCACCGCACTCACCGCACTTCAGCCCGCCAAGGACACCGGACCGGAGCCGTCGACCACCACCACGGCCGCGACCGCTTCCGCAGCCGTGGAGCCGTCAGGGCATTCCCGCTCGAACCCGTTCCCTTCCCGGCTCGTCGCCAACCGTCGGCTCAACGCCCCGGGCTCCGCCAAGGACGTCCGCCACCTCGAGTTCGACCTCGCCGGTTCCGGACTCGCCTACGAGGCCGGTGACGCCCTCGGCGTCGTGCCCCGCAACGATCCGGCCCTCGTCTCCGAACTGCTCCGGATCCTCGATGCGCCTCCCGACGCCCGGGTGGCCCTCCCCGGCGTCGGCGAGATCCCGTTGTCCGAGGCGCTCCTCACCCGGCTCGAGATCACGCGCATCCCGCGTCCCCTGCTGGAACACGTCGCGACGGCCTCGGGCGACGCCACGCTGCTCGCCGTCGCCGCCCCCGATGCGAACGGCGTGCTGACCCGGTTCCTGTACGGACGCGAGATCGTCGACCTGCTCGTCGCCCACCCCGATGCGCGTCCCGATCCGCAACGCTTCGTGGGAATGCTGCGGAAGCTCGCGCCGCGGCTCTACTCGATCAGCTCCAGCCCGAAGGCCCACCCGGGCCAGGTCCATCTCACCGTGGGCACGGTGCGCTACGAGAGCCTTGGGCGTCCCCGCTCCGGGGTCTGCTCGACGTTCCTCGCCGACCGCGTCGGACCGGACGCCACGGTTCCGGTCTTCGTCCACGTCAACCGCTCGTTCCGCCCGCCGCCGCCGGACCGGCCGTTGATCATGGTCGGACCCGGCACCGGCATCGCGCCCTTCCGCGCGTTCCTCGAGGAACGCCGCGCCGTCGGGGCCACCGGACGCAACTGGCTCTTCTTCGGCGACCAGCGCTCGGCCACGGACTTCCTCTACCGGGAGGAACTGGAAGGCTTCCAGCGCGACGGCGTCCTCCATCGGCTCGACCTCGCCTGGTCCCGCGACGGCGCAGACAAGGTGTACGTCCAGGACCTCATGCGCCGGAACGCCGCGGAGCTCCACCGTTGGCTGGAGGAGGGGGCCGCCTTCTGCGTCTGCGGCGACGCCTCGCGCATGGCCAAGGACGTGGACGCCGCGCTGCAGGAGATCTACCGCACCTCCGGCGGGCTCGGACCGGAGGAGGCCTCGGCGCGGGTCGACGCGCTGAAGGCGGAGAAGCGGTATCTCCGGGACGTCTATTGAACCGACCGCCATGTCCCAACGTACCGGCATCGCCCATTTCCCGGAAGGGACGCCCCACGGACTGGAGCCGGTGAGGACGCTGGTGGACGAACTGCTCGAGGACCAACGTCGCCTGACCGCGGTCGAGCGATTCTCGCAAAGGCACGTCGACGCCGCGGCGCCACGCCTCGAGTCGCACTACAGGGACCTGCTTCCCCTGTCCGCGCCGCTGCCGGACGAGCAGTACGCCTTCGAGGTGGACCTCGACGCCTGCAGCGGATGCAAGGGCTGCGTCACCGCCTGCCATTCGATGAACGGCCTCGACGACAACGAGACCTGGCGCGAGGTGGGATTCCTGGTCGGCCACACCGCGGCCAAGCCCGCCGGGCCGTTCCGCCCTTCGGCGGACGCCTTGGTGATTCCCCTGGCCCAGGTGGTCACGACCGCCTGCCACCACTGCGCCGACCCCGGATGTCTCAACGGCTGCCCCGTGCTGGCCTACGACAAGGATCCGCTCACCGGCATCGTCCGGCATCTCGACGACCAGTGCATGGGATGCAGCTACTGCATCCTGAAGTGCCCCTACGAGGTTCCGAAGTACTCGAAGGAACGCGGCATCGTGCGGAAGTGCGACCTCTGCCAGGGGCGCCTCGCGGCCGGGGAGGCACCGGCCTGTGTGCAGGGTTGCCCCAACGAGGCGATCCGGATCCGGAAGGTCCGGACGTCCGACCTGCTGGCGACCCACCGTCCGCAGGTGCCCGCGACGGCGAACACCTTCCTGCCGGGTTCCCCGGATCCGTCGGTCACCGTTCCGTCGACGCTCTACCGCACCGTCAGGAGCGGAACCGCCGTGGTCCCCGCCGACGATGGGGTGCCACGTCTCGACCCTCCGCATGTCCCGCTCGTCCTGCTGCTGGTCCTCAGCCAGGCGTCCGCCGGACTCGCGCTCGCACTTCCCTTTGCCACCGGGTTCGCCTCGCCGACGGCGCTCCGGATGCTGCTTGTCGCATCGGGAGTCCTGTTGTCCCTCGGGATGGCCGCTTCGGTCGCCCACCTCGGTCAGCCGACGAAGGCCTGGCGCGCGTTCCTCGGATGGCGACGCAGCTGGCTGAGCCGCGAGATCCTGGCGTTGAACCTTTTCGCGGGCGCGCTCGCAGCCGCCGCGGCCGCGGCCTGGATCCCGGCATTGCAGGGACTCCGCCTTCCCCTGGCCCTCGCGGCCGCGGCCGCGGGTGCCGTCGCCGTGGCCGCCTCGGCAATGGTGTACGTCGACACGCGCCGACCGGTCTGGGATGCGCCGCGCACCTTCGGGCAGTTCGTCGGGACGACCTGCCTCCTCGGAGCCACGCTCACGGCCGTTTCCCTGGGTTGGACCGCCACGGCAGGACACCCGGAACTGCTCCCCGCGGTCCGCGTCGCCGCGGTCCTCGCCGCGGTCTTCCGCGCCGCGCTGTTCGTGTGGAACCGCGAGCGCCACCGCGCCGCGCTCGCAGACCGTTCGTCTCCCGTCCACGCCAATGCCCGCGCCCTCGCCGAGCTGCTTCCCGCCGTGATCCCGGTCCGCAACGGGCTCTTCCTGGTCTCGACCGCGGCGGGGCTCGCCGCGCTTGCGGGCCCCGCGTCGTCCGCCGCGGCCTGGGCCAGCCTCTCCACCCTCACCACCGTCACCTCGGAGCTGCTCGGACGCCTCGTCTTCTTCGTCGCCGGCACCTCGCGGCGCATGCCCGGAGGCATTCCCACATGACCGACGATCCGAAGGCCGAGGCCCCCACGCACGCCGACTCGCTGCTGCGACGCTGGACTGGTCCCCAGACCTCCGACCTCGTCCTTTCACCGGGACGGTTCGGTCTGGGGCGCATCCCGCTCCGGCTCGAACCCGACGCGACCACGGGTATGGTGTGCGGATTCTGCGCCACCGGCTGCGGGCTGCAGGTGCATCTCCGCGACGGCGAGGCCCTCAACCTCAGCGGCGACCCCGACTACCCGGTGAACCTCGGCATGGCCTGTCCGAAGGGTTGGGAGGCGCTCGC
>CAIYXO010000371.1 GCA_903930165.1 uncultured Verrucomicrobiota bacterium
CCACCGACTCCTCGAAGCGTTCCGGCGGACGGGCCAGCCTCAGCGGGCGCAGCGTCGTGGCGGAGGCCGCGGCAAACAGGGCCAGCGCCTCCAGCCCGAGCCGCTCGATCACCTCGGCCTGCCCGAGCGCCTGGAGTTCGCCCACGGTCCGGACCCCCCATCGTTCCAGGATCTCCGCCACATGGGTCGAGGGCTGCAACGCCTCCACCGGAAGGCCCGCGATGAACTCCACCGCGGTCTCCACCACGCGCACCGGCGCGGAGACGTCGGCGGCGCGGGCCGCATGGCGGGCCACGTCCGGCGTCGGTCCCACCCCGATCCGGGCGTCGAGCCCGAGGCCGAGCAGGACGGTCCGGAGCCTTCCGGCCCACGCCGCCAACACCTCCGGCGCGGCGCCGTCCACGCCCGAGATCCCCCGCAGGTCCAACGTCAGCACACCGGGCGCGGTGTTCTCCACGTGGGGCGAGAAGGCGAAGGCCCCCTGCAACAGCGCGTCCGAGGCGTCCGCCTCCCGCGCCGCGGAACGGTGCCGGATCCGGACGCCTTCGCACCGGGCCAGCGCCTGCGTCGGCGTCGAGCCTTCCGCCACCCCATGTTCGCGGGCGGCCGCGGTGAGGGCGCAGACCCTCGGCGGTGAACGGTCCGGATCGACCAGCACCACCGGCTGTCCATGCAGCTCCGGCAATCCGCGCAGCGCGGCCTGCAGGACGAAGTCGGGGAGATGCACGACGGCGTACATGGCGTGGAGAGGCCGGGGTTCAACCGGCCGCCAGGGACCTTCCCGCCGGCAGGACCTGCAGCGCCGGCGTCTGGCGGAGGACCTCGAAGCGCAGCGAGGCCGCCGCGCTCCCGGGCGTTCCCGCCAGGGATTCCACCCCGGCGCGCCAGATGCACCGGACCCGCACGGAGGCCCCCGACACCAGGGCCTGCGGCGTGACCACGAGGAGCGCGGTCCGCTGCTGTTCGAGAAGGCGTCCGAACCGGTGCCACACCGTGCCCGGGATGCGCCGCAGCTGGGTCACCGGGTTCAGCTTCAGGTCCAGCACCACGAGGGGGAAGTTGCGGTCGCGCAACAGGATGTCCGCGGCCTGGAGCGCCTGCGACGCCTCACGGCACCGCACCCAGAGCAAGCGCGACAGGTCGGCCGCCTCCGCGGCGTCGGCGTCGAAGCTGTCCGCCCCGTCCACCAGCGCGAGGAAACGTCCGTCCGCCGACGATCGCGCCAGCAGCCCGTGCAGCACCTGGGCGGTGCCCGAACCCGGTCCCTCGCCCACCAACTCGACCGTCTCCCCCGCCGGCAGTCCGCCTCCCAACACCCGGTCCAAGACATCCAGTCCCGTGGGAATCACCGACGCCGGCGGCGGCTCCGCCACGCCCAGACGCGCCGACGGCACCCGGTCGGCCAGGATACGGCGGAGGTCGATGAGGGTGTCGTTGGCGGCCATGCGATGGGTCCAGTCGTGCCGGCCATGGTAGGATCGCCCCGGTCGCCGTGAACTCCGAAGTCGGAGAATCGCGCACCCCCTCGGACATTGACGGACCCGGGGGTGGAAGACGGCTCCAGGACCAGGGAGTGCCGTCCATTTCCGGCACGCGGTGTTCACCGATCCGTCGTTTGCCGGGCATGGGACCCGGATCACAGGATGATCCCGTTGAATCTCTCGGAAAAATACGCGGCGGCTCATGGGATTCCACCGGAGGAGGTCGAGGGAGCGATTCTCTCCAAATGTCTTCCGACGCCTTGGGGCCTGGTGATTCGCATGCTCGGCGTCCACCGAAGGCCCGAGTCACTTCGGCCCGACCGGATCCTCGTCCGCCAATGCCTCCTTGCCCGCGGCGTCCGCGATGTCCGGCTGGAGGTCGAGGGCTTCCACTACCGCGACATGGCCAACGTCCCGTCCTGGCGCCGGTTGCTGGGGCTGCGGGTCTCGGGAGCCCGGCTCATCGAGCTCGCCCACAGCCATTTCGGCCGTTGATCGGACGGGGAGTGACCAAATGACGTGGCGGGCCCGACGGCTCGAAAGGCGTCAGGATCCGGACGCAATCGCGCTGGATCTTTCCGCCCGGACGCTATTGTGGTCCGGGATGAAGCCCCTCGTCATCGCAGCGCTGCTCCTGCTTGCCGGACCTTCCGCGGCCCGGGCGCAGCAACCGGCCGACCTCGATTCCCTGCTGGAGGGCGGACGCCAGTGGCTGGAGGAGAACCTGGACACCAACGTCCTGCAGCAACTGCCCGAGCTCGACGAAGCCCAGGCCGAGCGGCTGCTGCGCCGGATCGACGAAGCGTTGCGCGGGGAGGAGGTGCTGGACCTGGGACGTCTGCGCGGTGCGGGCAAGGCCCTGCTGCCCTGGGTCGAGCAGGACGCGACGCTCCGGCCCTTCGCCCCTTGGTTGAGGTCGCGGCTGGACTACCTGGAAGCCTCCGAGCAGTTGAACCGCCTGGTGCCGCCGGCGCCGAAGCCGACGCGGGAGATCCCGACCCCGAAGCGCTCCGCACCCACCGAGGATCAGCAGAAGCGGGTCTGGGCGCGGGTCGTGGCGACGGAACCGGCCCCGGCGGCCGCCCGGAAGCTGCTGCCGCGGCTGAAGTCCGCCTTCGTGGCCGAGGGAGTCCCGGCGGAACTCGTCTGGGTGGCCGAGGTGGAGTCGTCCTTCGATCCCAAGGCCCGCAGCCCGGCCGGCGCCGCCGGACTGTTCCAGCTGATGCCGGAGACCGCGCGGGGACTCGGGCTGTCCACCTTCCCGATCGACCAGCGGTACGACCCGGACCAGAGCGCCGCCGGCGCCGCAAAGCTGCTGAAGCGGCTGCGGGTCCGGTTCCGCGACTGGCCACTCGCCCTCGCCGCCTACAACGCCGGCGAAGGCCGTGTCGGAGGCCTGCTCACCCGCCACAAGGCCACCCGGTTCCAGGAGATCGCCCGGTTCCTGCCTGCGGAAACCCAGATGTACGTGCCCAAGATCGACGCCGTCCTCCGCCGCCGCGAAGGCAAGGGACTCGACGGGATCCGATGATGGGCGCCGGGGCGTCGGGCGTCAGGCGTTTGGGGAGCAGCGATCAGGTAAGGGCGCAGTCTTCATCTTAATCTTAAACTTAATCTCAATCTCAATCCCCCTCCCCTTCCTCCCGATCACGCCAGCGTTCGGAAGGAGATTCAGGCGTCAGGCGTCCAGTGTCGGAGCCTCTGACATCAGATCCGTCGTCTACTAGGGACACGTCCCTCTGCGGGAGGGGTGGGCTCCGATCGGCAGTTGCTGGTCGAAGACGCGGACGAGAGTGGGTTGAAGGGCAAAAAGGTGGGAGCGGCGAAACGAAACCGCGGTGATTCACAACCAAGGGTGCCAAGGGTGCCAAAGTTTCCGAGTCCGGCGGCTTTCCCGCGCCCGTAGGAGACGAGGTGACGAGGCTCAAACCACCACCGCTAACCGCCGGACACAAGGGCCACGGCAGAGGTCAGATCGACCTTGGACGCCCGCGGGAATGCGGAGTGCGCGGGAGGTGCGGCCCGGAGTTCCTCGCGTCAGCGTCTTGGAGTGCGCGAGTCCCCTCGCGCTTTGGAACGCAACACACCGTATCAGGGGTTAGAGGACACACTCATATCCTACGCTAGATTTCCCATGACTCCACCCACAACAATCCCAATGAATCCACCGACAGCAAAC
>CAIYXO010000372.1 GCA_903930165.1 uncultured Verrucomicrobiota bacterium
CGGGATTCCAGATTTTGGATTCGTCAATTCCTCCCGGTAGCCGCGGCCGCCAGGCTGCGGATTGCCTTTCGCCGACTTCCCGATCCCGGAAGATGCCCACGCGGAGGCGCGGAGCCTGCCGAGGGAAGTGGCTCACTCATTGGTCTCGAATCGCAAGCCAACGGGGAATGGCCGTTCCATGGGACGGGGACGGGCCACAAGAAAAGAGCCGGCCCCTTGTGCTTGGGGCCGGCTCGGCAAACGGCTTCCTTGAAAGGCGCGGGCCAATGCCCGGGCGTGCGTTCAGGGCTGGGCGAGCGGGGCGAGCAGCGGATCGCCCTTCACCACCTTGCGGAGGTCGGTGGCCTTGGGTTCGGCGAGCAGCCGTTCGTCGCTGCGGCGGAAGGCTTCCTTCAGAGTGGCCTTGGCCTCGGTGGACTTGCCTTGGGACGCCTGGGCCGTCGCGAGGTCGTACCAGGACTCCACCCGGGACGGATCGACCGACATCTGACGCTTGAGGGCGCCCTCCATCCGGTCGCTGCGGCCGAGCTGGCGATAGGCCTCGGACAGGGAGAGGAAATACTCCGGCTTGGTGGAGGCGTTGGTGAGCAGCAGGTCGAGGGCGGAGATGGCCTCGTTGGTCTGGCCGATCGAGTAGTAGGTTGAGGCGAGGCCGAAGACGGCCTTGGCGTCGGGGTTGGGTCCGGTGGCCTTGGCCCGGAGGGCGGCGGTGGCCTCCGGGGAGGCGGCCTGACGATAGGATTCCAGCTGCTGGATAAGGCTCTCGATGCCGGCGTTGTCGGCATCGAACACCTGGCAGGTCCGGGCGACGAGGACGGCGTCCTCGTAGCGGCCGATGGTGGCGAGGAGTTGGGCGTAGTTGAAGACCGTCTCGGGGCTGTAGGGGCAGAAGGCGAAGGCCTGCTTCAGGGCGAACTCCGCCTCGCGCACCATGCGCTGCTGGACGACCGGGGAGGTGGTGTTGTTGACGCGCCAGGCGTAGACCGACTTGCCGATGGCGTTGCGCAGCTTCGAGAAGGCCTTCTGGGCGTTGTCGTCGCGGACGAACGCGGGGTCGCCCTTGAACCCGGTGAGGTCGCGCCGCTGGTAGGTCTTCAGGGCCCACTCGCAGATCTCGCGCACCGGGGTGTCGTAGCCGATCCAGTTGCCGATGAAGCGCTCGGAGTACTGGCTCCAATACTCGTGGTCACGGCGGACCATCTCCTCGGTGATCTCGGCCACCGGGTTGCGCTCGATCTTGAGGATGATGCCGTACGGCACGAGGTGCGGGTACATCCAGTCGAGGGCGAACGACTCCTCGATGTAGAACTCGTGGGACGGGTTCTTGTCGAAGATGACCTTGGTGAGCAGGCCGTTGATCTGCATCACGGCCACCTGGCCCGAAACGGAGTAACGACCGTCGGGGAGCGGGACGACGACCTCGCCCGGCTTGAGGCGGTCCGGGTAGCGCTTGGCGGCGTCGTTGACGTACTCGGTGAAGCTGCGGGCGGCGTCCTCGGGGGTGGCGCTGAGGATCTCGCGATCCGGGTACAGGCCGGCCGGGCTCTCGCTGAACAGGCCGGGGTAGGCCTCCTCGAGCAGCAGGCGGTTCATGCGGATGCGGTTCGGCGTCGGCGGATTCTGCTGGGCGAAGGCGCGCACGTGGGGGCTGAGGCGGACGCCGGCGAAGCGGTTGGGATCCGCGGCGAGGGAAAGTCCGCGCAGCAGGCGGTTGAGGGCCTCGGACATGGCCTCCGGGGTGGTCGCGGTGCCGACCTGCGACTTGAGATAGGACGAGAGCGGATCGGCGGCGGCGTCGAGCTTCGCGCGGAAGGCGGCGAAGTCCTTGAAGTGGGACGCTTCGAACAGGGATTCACCGGCGCGTCGCCGTTCCTCGATGGAGGCACCGAGGCCTTGGATGGCGCTGTCC
>CAIYXO010000373.1 GCA_903930165.1 uncultured Verrucomicrobiota bacterium
AGGTTTCCGGTGAGCGTGAAGTCGGTCGCGAAATCGAACCCGGAGACCGACCAGATCGACGAGACGATGGTTCCCGAACTTGAGGTGACCCCGATGGGGCCGCCGCCGATGGCCGTCCCGTTGAGGATCAGGTTGGCGACGGAGACCGTGGCCGTGGTCGAGGAGTTCACGGACCGGGAGTAGATCCCGATTCGCATCTCCGGCGCCGGCGACGAGCCCGTCCAACTCCAGCTCGAAGTCACTCCACCGATGACCGTCGTCAGCAGATCGGTGGTGGAATTGTAGGAGATGGAGAACGGATTGATCGTGGGCGAGGTGGCGTAGGTGATGTTGGACGCCGTCCGACCCAGGGCCGCCCCGAGATTGCTGCCGATGTAGACCTCGTGATCGGCGGGGCGGTTGAACGAGCGGTAGCGCACTCCGACCTGCGATGTGAAAGCCGGATCGCCCAGACCCACCGGGTCCAGGACGTAGGTTTGGCCCGTCGCCGAGATGGCAGCCATCCCGCCGGCCAGGATCCCGGCGGCGGCCAATGGTAGCAGTCGAGTCTTCACGAAATTGATCTCAGCCAAGGGAATGCCAGTGGCAACGCGAGGCGTGTCTTTGACACGCCGGAACCTGCCGACTCCGTATGTCATGTCGGAAACCCAAGTGATTCACTGAAGTGACTTCCATTGGATAACGATAAAGTGGTTGCTTGAGTGCCGAGACGAAGAGGGCGGAGGCGGAAGGCGGCTTCGCCTTCCTGGATGAGAATCGGGGATTTGAGGCGGACGGATTCCCTGTCTCAATTCCCGGAAACTGGAATCGGATCACCATTGAGGTGGCCGGAGGTCCGTCGTCGGCGGGCGAGAACCAGCCACGAAGGGGTGGCTCAGGGCTTGGAGCCGCGGTGGGCACCTTCTAGTCTGCGGAAACTTCCATGGCCACCATCGCTGTTCTAGGGACGTTCGACACCAAAGGAGACGAACACCGCTATGTCGCGGACCTGATCCGTTCCCGAGGGCATGCCGTGGTGATGGTTGACGTGGGCGTGCTCGACTCCGGCGCGAGCGGTGCCGACGTCGGTCCGGCGGAGGTGGCTGCGGCCGGGGGCTCGGTCCTTGCGGAGCTGGCCGCCCGGAGGGATCGCGGGCAAGCGGTGGCCGCGATGACACTTGGAGCCCCGTTGATCCTTTCGCGTCTTCAGAAGGACGGGCGCATCGACGGCGTGATCTCCCTCGGCGGCGGCGGCGGCACGGCGATCTGCACGGCCGCGATGCGCGCACTTCCGGTCGGATTCCCCAAGCTAATGGTCTCGACGCTCGCCAGCGGCAACACCGCGCCCTACGTCGGGGTGAAGGACATCGTGATGATGCCCTCGGTGGTGGACGTGGCCGGCCTGAACCGGCTTTCGCGGAGGCTTCTCGCCCAGGCGGCCGGCGCCATCTGCGGCATGGTCGAGATGCCGATTCCCGCGGCGTCGACCCGGCCGGTGATCGTCGCGTCCCAGTTCGGCAACACCACGCCGTGCGTCACCGCGGCGCGTGGCATCCTCGAAGGCGCCGGGTTCGAGGTGATGGTCTTCGCCGCCACCGGGACCGGCGGACGCACCATGGAGTCCCTCGTCGAGAGCGGCATGGTCTCGGGGGTCCTCGACATCACGACCACCGAATGGGCCGACGAGGTCGCCGGCGGTGTGCTCTCCGCCGGCCCCACCCGCTGCGAGGCGGCTGCGCGGGCCGGCATCCCCGCCATCCTCGCCCCGGGGTGCGTGGACATGGTGAACTTCGGCGAGCCCTCCTCGGTGCCCGAACGCTACAAGGGTCGCCGCTTCTACCAGCACAACGCCCAGGTCACGCTGATGCGCACCGACGTGGAGGAGAACGACCGCATCGGGCGAATCCTCGCCTCGAAATGCAACCTCTCCATCGGCCCGGTCGAGGTGTTCCTCCCCTTGAAGGGCGTCAGCGTCATCAGTGCCCCGGGGCAGCCGTTCCATTGGCCCGAGGCGGACGCAGCGTTGTTCCACGCATGGAAGTCGGAACTCAGGTCCGACATCCGCGTCACCGAGTACGACGGCAACGTCAACGACCCGGAGTTCGCGAGGCTTTGTGCGGAAGGGTTGATGAAGTTGATGGCGTCGACCTCCATGGCCCTCTGAGTCCCGCGGGCACCCGCGACTTCTCCCATCCTGGAGCCCCGGTGCGGTGGGGCCGATTCCGGACCGCGGGAACTCCGGCTACAGCCTGGGCTTCCAGCCACGCCGGTATTCCCGGCCCCAGAGCCGCGCCGCTTCACGGTTGTGGAGGATCTTCCGGGTTGCCGGATCGAACTCCAGTTCGCCTCCGGTGCGGTAGGCCACGTTGGCGAGGTGGCAGGGTAGCACGCTGTCCTGTCCTTCCCCGATCGGTGCGTTCAACGGCTCGTTTTCCCGGATCGCCTCGATGAAGTTCGCGATGTGCCTCAGGTCGCCGCCGGGCCCGTCGCCGCGAGCGGTCTCCTTTCCGTCGGGATCGAGGATGCGATAGCCGGTCCCGTGGTTGGAAAGGGATCCCTTTTCGCCATACCAGGTCACGAACGGGAGGGACTCGTGGCGTCGCGGGTGGCAGCTGCTGCCGTCCCAGATGAACGACGCCTTCCCGAAGTCGAGCGTGGCCAGGACGGTGTCGGGGGTTTCCTGGTCGTCCTGGAAATGATGACGTCCGCCGCCGCAGGTGACTCGACGGGGCAGTCCTGCGCCGAGTCCCCAGCGGGCGAGGTCGAACGCGTGGGGACCGTTGTTGGCGACCTCGCCGCCGCCCCAATGCCAACGCCAGTGCCAGTTGTAGTGGACCACGTTGTCGACGAACGGCCTTTCCGGGGCGGGGCCCTGCCAGAGGTCGTAGTCGAGTCCCGCAGGCACCATTGTCGCCCGGCCCCTTCCGATCGTGGCGCGGGAGTTGGTGTACCAGGCGCGGGCCGATCGCACTTCCCCGATTTCACCGGCCCGAAGCCGTGCGACCGCCTCGATCAAGGCCGGCCAGCTCCGCCGCTGGGTACCCAGCTGGATCCGTCGCCGATATCGCCCGGCCGCCCCGGACATCGCCACCGCCTCGGCGGCGTTGTGGGACCCCGGCTTCTCGACGTAGACGTGCTTGCCCGCCTCGCAGGCCAGCAGGGTGGCCGGCGCATGCCAATGGTTCGGGGTGGCAACGAACAGGGCGTCCAGCTCCCGGTCCTCCAAGGCGCGGCGGAAATCGGCAAGCAGCTGTGGCACTCGCCCCGCGCTCGCGAAACAGGACTGGACCGCCCGCTTCAGCCGGGCCTCATCCACGTCCACGAGGTACCGGATCTCGACGTCCTGCAGCTTCTGCAGGGCGCGAACATGGTCCAGTCCACGGCCAAGGCCCATGACCGCCACGACCACCCGCCTGGACGCCGTTCCCGCGGCTTGGAGCCGGTGGAACATCGGCGTGGTGCTCAGGGCGGTCCCCGCCCGTATGGAATTCCAGAGGAAGGGTCGGCGGCTGGTTCTGGGCATCGTTTCCGCAAAAGAAACAACGGCCGCGAGCCGGTCGGCAACCGCGAAGTCCCGCGAGATCCACCATCCGCACCCAAGCCCCCCGGGCATCGACTTCCAGGAGGTTCCGGGCTTTCCTTCCCGCCTCACCATGTGCCCACGAGAACTCCGGACAGCCCTGCTGGCCGCCAGCGCGGTCCTGTGCTTCGCCCTGCTTCCAACGGTGTCCGGCGCCTCCGGCGCCGTGCGCAAGGTCGTGCTCGAAGCCCACGTCGACAACCCGATGGAGTTGGCCGTGCTTCCCGACGGACGGGTGCTTTTCGTGGAACGTTTCGGAAAGGTCCGGATCTGGAAGCCGGACACCGCCTCGACCGTGCTCTCCGCCACGATCCCTTCGCATGGCCACCTGAACGCCTTCAACGCCAAGGAACCCGATCGCGGCAGCTGGGAAGCGGGGCTGCTCGGCTTGGCGCTGGATCCGGATTTCGCCCGCAACGGCTGGATCTACATCTACCGTTCTCCGGCCGGCGACTTCTCCGAGAACCGGGTCTCACGGTACACGTTGCGTGGGGACACGCTGGACACCGGCTCGGAGACTTTGGTGCTGCAGGTCCCGGTGCAACGGGAGGTCTGCTGTCACGAGGCCG
>CAIYXO010000374.1 GCA_903930165.1 uncultured Verrucomicrobiota bacterium
CGCCCCATCGCCCCATCGCTCCATCGCTCCCATCAACCCTTCAACGCTGCAACGCTTCATCCCATCTACCCCTTCCCCGTCCTCCCGGGCTCCGCTTTCTGGTTGGGCTTTTGACGCGGTTCCCCTTTCTTGGACGCCGTGGCGCGCGACTACACCCTGAATCCGATCCCGGCCCCCCGGGAGCTCCGCATCGACTACGCGGCGGAACTCAACGGCCAGCAGTTCGAGGCCGTCACGGCCGCCCCCGGTCCGGCCCTCGTCCTCGCCGGCGCCGGCGCGGGCAAGACCCGCACCCTCACCTACCGCGTCGCCTGGCTCATCGAGAACGGCGTGGCCCCGGACCGCATCCTCCTCCTCACCTTCACCAACAAGTCGGCCCGTGAGATGATGGAACGGGTCGGCGCCCTGCTCGGCGGCGGCGTGCAGGACCTCTGGGGCGGCACGTTCCACTCCGTCGGCGTCCGTGTCCTGCGCCGCCACGCCGACCGCCTCGGCTACCGCCGCGACTTCACCATCGCGGACCGCGAGGACGTGAAGGACCTCCTGTCCGCCTGCATCGTCGACTGCGGCATCGACACCAAGGCGGTCCGGTTCCCCAAGCCCGAGGCGCTCGCCGACGTCTATTCCATGCTGTCCAACACCGGGAAGTCCTTCGAGGAGGCCACCGGCGGCGAGGAAGGCCCATTCGCCCAGGTCCTCGACGGCGTCCGCGCGGTGCGTCAGCGGTTCATCGAGCGGAAGAAGGAGGCGGGCCTGATGGACTTCGACGACCTCCTCACGCTCTGGGTCCGCCTGCTGCGCGAATGCCCCGACGTGGCGGACGTGTACCAACGGCGCTTCCTGCACGTGCTCGTGGACGAGTACCAGGACACCAACCGCCTCCAGGGCGAACTGCTCGACCTGCTCACCGCACGCCACCGCAACCTCATGGCCGTCGGCGACGATGCCCAGAGCATCTACTCGTGGCGGGGAGCGGACTTCACCAACATCCTGAACTTCCCGGAGCGCCATGCGGGTGCCCAGGTCTTCAAGATCGAGACGAACTACCGGAGCACCCCCGAGATCCTCTCGCTCGCGAACGCCGCCATCGCCGCCAACACCCGCCAGTTCCCCAAGGCCCTCCAGGCGGCGCGCGGTTCCGGGATGAAGCCCGCCCTGATCGTCACCACCGACGCCCGCGAGCAGGCCGCGTTCGTCGCCCAACGCGCCCGCGAGCTGCGCGACGAAGGAGTTCCACTCGACCAGCAGTGCGTGCTCTACCGCTCCCACTTCCACGCCATGGAACTCCAGATGGAGCTGACCCGACGCAACATCCCCTACGCCATCACCTCCGGCGTCCGCTTCTTCGAACAGGCCCACATCAAGGACGTCGCCGCGTACCTCAAGCTCATCACCAACCCGGCCGACGAACTCGCGCTGAAGCGGCTTTCCAAGATGCTTCCCGGCGTCGGGGCCCGCGGCGCGGACAAGATCTGGGCCGCCTTCCACGCGGCCTTGGCCGAGGCCGTCGGTTCTCCCGACCTTCCCGACGGCGTGGCCCCGGCGCCCGCGACGACGCCGGCCGACGAGGTCTCCGACAACGACGGCATCCTGCCGCCGCCGTCGCCCGTGGTTCCGGTCGCGCCCCTGCTGGCCGCGGCGGCGAAGGCGGTCCCGAAGAAGTCCGCCGCCGCCTGGGCGCAGTTCATCGCCACGGTCGCCCAATGCGAGTCGCCCACGCTCCGCAACGCGCCCGGCCGCATGATCCGACTCGTCGTCGAGGCCGACTATGAGGACTACCTGAAGTCCGCCTACGAGAACGCGCGCAACCGCATGGAGGACCTGACCCAGCTGGCGGCCTACGCGGACCAGTTCGACGACACCGCCAACTTCCTCGCGCAACTCGCCCTCCAGACCAACATGGAGGCCGAGCAGTCCTCGCCCCGGGAGGAAGAGACGGAGCGCCTGCGCCTCTCCACGGTGCACCAGGCCAAGGGCCTCGAGTTCCGGGCCGTGTTCGCGATCATGCTGTGCGACGGCTTGTTCCCGTCGGGCCGGTCCGCCGAGACGTCGGACGGAGAGGAGGAGGAACGCCGCCTGTTCTACGTGGCGGTCACCCGGGCCAAGGACGAGCTGTACCTCTGCCGTCCGCTGCTGCGCTTCATGGCCGGAGGCGGTGACGCGGTCCAGATGCCCTCGCGTTTCCTCGGCGAGCTGACGCCGGACCTGTACGAGGAATGGAACGTGCGCCCCGAACGCGCGCCGGATCCGTGGAGTCGGCAAGCACGCTTCCCCGCCGCGGAGACCCCGAGGCGAAAGGCGCCGGAACCGGACGTCCACCCCGGCTTCGAACCCGACCCGGATCCTTCCGACGACTGGGACCCGTTCTGAGGGAGGTGAAGGCGGGTGGTTGAAGCGTTGAAGCGTTGAAGGGAGCTGGCGCGGCCCAATGGGCGGCGGGCTCCGGAACAGCAGCCGCGGCTTCCATTCCTCCCTCTCGAAGCCGATCCCACTCTTCAACCGTTCAACCAACCCCTTCAACCCTTCAACCCAGCACCCGAAGCCGGACGCAGCATCTCACGGAGATAGCGGCCGGTGTGTGAAGTCTTGTGGGCGGCGACGGTCTCGGGCGTTCCTTCGACCACCACGGTCCCGCCGGCACCACCGCCCTCGGGCCCCATGTCGATGACCCAGTCCGCCTCGGCGATCAGGTCGAGGTTGTGCTCGATGACCAC
>CAIYXO010000375.1 GCA_903930165.1 uncultured Verrucomicrobiota bacterium
CCGCTTCCCGCATTCAAAGCACGAACCGCTCCCTCGCAATCTCAGTGGTCCGTGGTCCGTGGTCCGTGGTCCGTGGTCCGTGGTCCGTGGTCCGTGGTCCGTGGTCCGTGGTCCGTCGACTCTGGATCAGGAGATCGGAGTCAAGCCTTCGGTTTTCAACCGATGGATCGACCGCGACCAGCGACGTGCCGTCCACCGACGACCAACAACTGGCAACGGACAAAGGCCGACGGCCACCCAACAACAGCCCGCCCGTCCTCAAACCCCAAACAACTCCTTCGCGATCTCCACCTTTCCACCCTTCGTCACGGCCTCGTTGGCCTTCACCGCCATCACCACCGCGCGGAAACCCGCGGCAGCGGACGCTTCGGGCTGGGTGCCTTCGTTGACGTGCTCGACGAACTTCTCCAGCGCGTAGCGGACCGGCGAGTCCGACTCGGAGGCGGCCTCGGCGGGCTTCTTGCCCTGGGCGAGGATCTTCGTGGCGTTGGCCACGAGAGCGATGCCGGAATCGGTGAGGAAGTCGTCCTTCCGCGCGTACACCTCCCAGCCGAGCAACTCGGCGTCGGTCTCCTTGAACATCCAGGCGCGGTTGTCGCGGATCAGCACCGCGGCGCTCGAGCCGAAGAAGATGTCGTGCTCACCCTCGAAGGAGTTCGCCAGCGTGGCGCTCCAGGTGTGACGGACGCCTCCGGCGAACTCCACCACCAGCTGCACGGTGTCCGCGACCTCGCGGCCGTCCTGCCACTGGAGGATCCCGCCGAACCCGGTCATCGAGACCGGCAGGCTGTCGAGGTACCACGACGCGGTGTCGAGGCTGTGGATGCCGACCTCGCCGGCGAGGCCCAACGAGGTCTCGCGGAACAGGCGCCAGTTCAGAGCCTTCTCCCGCTCCGGGTTCGGCGAGGCGCGCCGCCAGGAGTTCTTCTTGTTCCACTGCCCACGGCTCATCGCCGCCTTCCCCGTCGCGCCGGTGCGGATGAACTTCAGCACATGGTGGTTCTGCGGGTTCTCGCGCGACTGGAGTCCCGACTGGAAGATCTGCCCCTTCGGCAACGCCGCCGCCGCCTTCGCGATCTCGCGGGCGTCCTCGATGGTGTGCGCGATCGGCGCCTCGAGGTACACGTGCTTCCCGGCCTTCATCGCCGCCAGGGCGATCTCCTTGTGCTGGTGCGTCGGGGTGGCGATGACCACCGCCTTGACGTCGGCGTCTGCCAGGAGTTCCTCGGCCGTCGCGTAGGCCTTCGCCTTCGGGGCCGTCTCCGACGCGCGCTTCACCGACTGCTTGTACGTGTCCGCGATCGCCACCACCGGGGCGTTCGGCAGCTTGGCCAGATGGGTGATGATCTCGCGGCCATGTGAGCCCAATCCGATGATGCCGATGTTCACCGGCGGCCCGAGGGGCTTCTCCTTGTAGTTCGGGTCCGCCTTCGGCTGCGGCAGGTTCTTGTCCTCGCCCGCCGCCTTGGCCGCCTCCTGCGCGGTGATCGGCACGGCCCCCAGCATGGCCATCACTCCGGCCATCGAGGCCCCCTTGAAGAAGTCGCGGCGGTTGAAGTCGGGATGGTTGGAGTCTTGCGGCGTCATGTGCGTGGTGTCTGGACAGCGTACCGCCGGACCCGACGCTGCCAAGCCGGGTTTGATTCGGTGGAATGAATCCCGGACCGGCCGGGCCGCCGTCTCCCGTCGTCTACTGGCCGGTTGCCAGCGCCCGGGAGGACCTTACGGTGCCCCAGGTATGCAGCGCCCCGTCACCGTCTCCCTCCTCCTCGTCGCCGCCACCGCAACCGTGCTCCAGGCCGCCGACTGGCCCCAGTGGCGCGGACCGGACCGGACCGGCGTCGCCCCGGAGAAGGTCGCAGACGCCTTCCCCCAGGAAGGCCCGCGAACCGTGTGGAAGGCCAAGGTCGGGCAGGGCTACGCCTCGATGGCCGTCTCCAAGGGACGCCTCTACACGGTGGGCAACCTCAACAAGGGCGACGTCTCCACCCTCTGGTGCCTCGACGTGGCGACCGGCAAGCCGGTCTGGTCGAAGGAGTTTCCCAGCGAGCTGAAGCCGACGATGTACGACGGCGGGCCGAACGCCGCCCCGACCGTCGCCGACGGCAAGGTCTACGCCATCATCAAGCCCGGCCGCGCCCTCTGCCTCGACGCCAAGACCGGCGACGTCGTCTGGGACAAGCAGTTGGTCGAGGAAATCGGTGCGGACACGAATCCCTGGGGCGTCACCTCGGCCCCGCATGTGCAGGACGGCCGGGTGCTGCTCAACGTCGGAACCCACGGCACCGCCCTCGACGCCGCCACCGGCAAGGTCCTCTGGACCACCGGCAAGGTCGGCCACAGCTTCAGCGCGCCGGTGCTCACCAAGGTCGGCGGCGAGGAGGCGGTCATGGTCTTCGCCACGAACCATCTCGCGGCGGTCCGGCTCAAGGACGGTTCGGAGCTCTTCCAGCACCCGTTCGGCAAGGGCTACTACTGCCACGTCGCCGATCCCATCGTGCACGACGGCGCGGTGTTCATCTCGTCCAACGACGCCGGCGGCGAGCAGCTCCGGATCGCCGGTGGAAAGCCGGAGTCCGTGTGGAAGGGCGACAGCCTCGGCTGCTTCACCGCCACCCCGGTCCTCATCGGCGGCCACCTCTACGGCGTCAACGGAAGCACCTTCAAGGCGGCCATGCTCGAGCTGCGCTGCGTCGACTGGAAGACCGGCCAGATGAAGTGGTCCGAGAAGGGCTTCGGCCAGGGCACGCTCGTCGGAACCGCCGACGGCAAGCTGCTGGTGCTCTCCGAGACCGGCGAGCTCAGCCTGGTGAAGGCCAACCCGGAGAAGTTCGAGCTGCTCGGCCGCTCCCAGATCCTCGGCGGGAAGTGCTGGACCGCGCCGGTGGTGGCCAACGGCCGCCTTTACGCCCGCAACTCCGCCGGCGACATCGTCTCCGTGGACGTCGCGCCCTCGGCGGTGAATTGAACGGACCGACGCCGCCGGCGCCGGTCCGTGGTCCGTGGTCCGTGGTCCGTGGTCCGTCCGGCAGCCGAGGCGCCGTCCGTGTTCTTACGGGAGCCTCCTCGACTCAGCGACATCGCGCACGACTGGCACCCGATTCACGAGAGTGTCCTCAGGGTACGGAGTCCCGGCTTCAGCCGGCGGAAACCCTCCCGTTCCTTGCACCTCGAAATTTCCCGGACGGCC
>CAIYXO010000376.1 GCA_903930165.1 uncultured Verrucomicrobiota bacterium
GGTCACCGGCGGCTGCTGCCACGAGTACGACCGCCAGGCGCTCACGCTGATGGAAGGGATCTCCAAGAGGGCCAACATCGCCTTCACGCTCGTGCGCGATGCCGGCGCGGACGGCACGCAGCACCGGGTGAGCGCCTATGCGAAGGACTCCTGGGCCGACGGCTATGACGTGGTGATCCACAACGAGTGCTACGCCGACGAGAAGGACCCTGCCTGGTTGGAGCGCATCGTCGCGCCGCACCGCGCCGGCGTTCCGGCCGTGGTCATCCACTGCGCGATGCACTGCTACCGTGCCCCGACCAACGAATGGTTCCGCTTCGTGGGCGTGACCAGCCACCGGCACGGTTCGCACTTCGCCTATCCGATGACCAACGTGAAGCCGGCGCATCCGGTGATGATCGGTTTCCCGGCGGTGTGGCAGACACCCAACGAGGAGCTGTACATCATCGAGAAGGTCGAGAAGGAGGCGACTCCCCTGGCGGTCGGCTACAGCCATGAGACCAAGCGGGGCGAGGCGAACGTGTGGGTCCACCAGTACGGCAAGGCCCGAGTCTTCGGCACCACGATCGGCCACTACGACAAGACCATGGCCGATCCCGTCTATCTCGACCTCGTGACCCGCGGGACGCTTTGGGCGGCCGGGAAGCTGGGCGACGACGGCAAGCCCGTCTCGGGTTACGGCGCCGGGCGCTGAGCGCCTCAGCGGAGTGGGAGGGACCTGACTGACCTCACGCAAATCCGCAAAGGCGCCATGGTGAAGCCGGAGCTGGAGCGGGAGCGGTGATGGCCTGGCTCCTGGATTTCGGTCCAGTCACCGCAACCATACGGATTCCTTCCCGCTCCGGTGCGGTGTTGAAGAGTTGAAGGGTTGAAACGCTGAAGCGTGGCGGGAAGGTGGCCCCCCGGACAGGGCCGCCTCAGCGGATCGGCCGGTCGGTCGGCACAGGGGATTGGGAAGGCGGGTTCCCGGTCCAGCGGCCGTTCCTCTCGAGCTGGACCAGCCTTTCCTTGGCCTCGCGCACGAGTTCGAGGCGTCGGCTGTTCTCGGCGACGACGCGGAGTTCGAATGCGGCCGCGTCCCTTCGTCCCTGGCGTTCGAGGACGGACCCGGCGAGGAGCCGGGAGCCGAAGTCGCGCGGGTCCAGTTCGATGGCCTTGGCAAGGGCGTCCGCTGCGGCGTCGGGGCGTCCGCGGTGGTTCTCGACGATCCCGAGCGTGGCGTAGGCGGGCTGCAGTGCCGGGTTCAGTCCGACCGCCTTCCGCAGCGCGGCCCGGGCCTCGTCCAGCTTGTTGACCGGCGGCACCAGGCCCATCTCGAGTTCGGATTCCACCAGGCTCCGGGCGAGATACGCCTGGGCCAAAGGGGCGTCCGGCCGGGCCTTCACGGCCTTTCGGAAATGCTCCGCCGCGCGGTCGCGGTCGCCGGTTTCGAAGGCGAGGAATCCGGCGGCCACGTTCGGGTAGTATCCGGACAGATCCCCGAGGCGCTCGGCTTCACGTCGGGCGTCCGCGATCCTGCCGACAGCCACCTGCCACAGGGCGATCCAGGCCTCGCCTTCACCCTCCTCCGCGGGTTCGACGACGATGCGCGACGGGGCCGGGTTGCTGAACGGGGAGAACCGGACGGGAAGATGCGGGTTGGCTGCGTGGCGACGGACGCGGGCGTCCAGGTCCTTCATGTTCCACCCGAACGCCGCCTCGAACGCCGCCGGGGAATTCGTCCCCTGCTCGATGAGGTTCAGCAGCCGGGGAAAACGGGCGGCCTCGGCCGGCTTCAATCCGAAGAGCAGGTAGTGGCACAGGATCCAGGACTGGGGATAGACCATGTCCGCCGAGGTCCGGGGCAGGGAATAGAGCTCCCGCCGGTCCATGGACAACAGTGCCGCCCAGTCGAAAAGCATCTTCTGTCGGAGCGACTCGAGGAACTGGATCGGTGGCAGTCCGAATTCGATGCGGTCCTCGACCGGACGGACGGTCTCCAGGCAGCAGGCCACCCCTTCGGACAGCCAGAGCGGCCAGCGCCGCTGGTCGTCACGGCACAGCAGGTGGGCCATCTCGTGCTGGGTGATCTGTCCGGCCAGACGGTCGTCGGCGTCGATGTTGACCGCGATCTGGTTCTCGTACGGCGTGTGCGTGTAGAGGCCGTCGACCTGGGCGGGTCCGTTGGTGTCCGAGGGGCGGAGACGTGCGAAGCCGGCGCCGCCCTCGAGGAAGAGGACCCGCGTCGGACGCGGGGTGGCACGGCTGGCGAGGAAATGCCGGCCGAGGTTCGACCGGAGGTGCTCCAGCCTTTGGAGCCGATTCGAGGCGGCTTCGATGCCGCCGTCGGTGATGGCCTCGAAGTTCGGGCTCCGAAGCCGGTGCCAGGTCGTCTCCGCAGGCAGCGACCCGGCCGCCAGGAAGCAGGCGAGGGATGCGGCCGCATGGGGTTTCCAACCTCGGGGCATGACGTGGAGCCTCTCCGAATCCGCAGACGGATTCAATCCAAGCGCTTGGCCGATCCGGTCCGGACCCGGAGCCTCTGGGTGTGACCTGCACGCATGCCGGCGTGGAAGGACCGCCATTCCCGCGATCCATGGGCCGGTTCCGGCAAGGAAGGGTGCGTGCAGGACCGTTTTGTGACGCGACACCAGCAACTCGCCCCTCGAAATGGCCGGAACCGCTGGCTGGCATCGCTTTGGCTAGTGGTGGGTCAGTCCGAGTTGGGTAACTCGGTAAGGTTAGGGTCGTTTGGGTGAAAGGCCTTCCGGGACGTGTGTTCCGGAGGGCCTTTCTTTTGGTTCGCTGCGTGTTTGCCACTTCGGGAGACGAGGTCTGTAATCGGGTGATGAA
>CAIYXO010000377.1 GCA_903930165.1 uncultured Verrucomicrobiota bacterium
CCCTTCTCCTCGCCGAGTCGCAGTCCCTGGCCAGGGTCGGCGGCTGGGAGATGGATCTCGAAACCGAGATCCTCTACTGGACCCACCAGACCCACAGGATCTTCGGCACCGAAACAGATCTGCACATCCCGACCCTCGAGGACACGCTGAACCGATTCACCCCGGAATCGCGGGTCGCCATCGAGACCGCGGTGGAGAAGGCGCTCGGCACCGGCGGCACATTCGATCTGGTGGTCGACGTACTCACCGGCGACGGCCGACAGATCCAGGTCGAGGCCAGCGGAAGCGTCGTCCAGCGGGAGGGGAAGCCCGTCAAGCTCGTCGGGGCCTTTCAGGACATCACGGTCCGTCGCCAGTCCGAGGCCGAACGCATTCGCCTGGGCGCCCTGAACCACGCCGCGATACGAGGCACGGCCCATGCCATCATCGCGACCGACATCGACGGAACGATAACGGTTTTCAACCCCGCAGCGGAACGCCTCACCGGCTACGGAGCCGCCGAGCTGATCGGCATGCACAACCCTTCCGTGTTCCACGATCCGGAGGAGTTGTCAGCCCGTGCCATCAGCCTCGGGAAGGCGCTGGGGCGCCCGGTTCAGGCGGGCTTCGAGGCGTTCATCGCGGACATCGGTCCCGAGGGTTTCGTCGAGTCCGAGTGGACCTATGTCCGGCAAGACTCCGTCCGGGTTCCCGTCTGGCTCGGCGTCTCGAGGCTGGAAGGTCCCGACGGCCGGTGCATCGGCTACCTCGGCATCGCCAGCGACCTCTCGGAACGCAAGCGGATCGAGGAGCAGATGCGCCACGCGAAGGAGGCCGCCGAGGAGGCGAACCGCGCCAAGAGCGAGTTCCTCGCGATGATGAGCCACGAGATCCGGACGCCGATGAACGGTGTCCTCGGATTCGTGGAGCTGCTCAAGACCACGGACCTCTCGGAGGAACAGTCGTCCTATGTCTCAACGATCGAGTCGTCCGGAGGCGCGCTGCTCTCCCTGATCAACGACATCCTCGACCTCTCCGAGATCGAGGCCGGAAGCATGGAGGTGGAGCGGGTCCCGTTCGACCTCCACGCGATCCTCCTGGACGTCGGTCGCATCCTCTCCCCGCGGGCGACGGCCAAGGGGCTCGAGATCCGGACCGAATACGCTCCGGAGGTCACCCGACGCCTCATCGGCGACCCCGCACGGGTCCGCCAGGTTCTGCTGAACTTCGCCGGCAACGCGGTCAAGTTCACCGCCGCGGGCCATGTCTCCCTCTCGGTGGCACGCGTCGACGCCTTGAAACTCCGGGTCTCCATCGCGGACACCGGCCCCGGCATCCCCGAGGACCGCCTGCACCGCCTCTTCAAGAAGTTCTCGCAGGTCGACTCCTCCACCAACCGCAAGTTCGGCGGCACCGGTCTTGGCCTCGCCATCAGCAGGCAACTGGTCGAACTGATGGGTGGCCGCGTCGGTGTCGAGAGCCGCGTCGGAGCCGGGTCGACCTTCTGGTTCGAACTGCCGTTGATCCGGCCTGTCGCCCGCAAGCCCGCCTCGGGCTGAGGACGGGGGTGCCGGGACGTGATGTCGGCGACTTCCGTCTGGCTCCCCGCGCCGGGTGGCGCTACCTCCTCCGCGTGCGCCACGGGCAGGACTCCGGCTCCATCCACCTTCGAGCTTTCAGGGACGGCCTCGCGGCCCCCTGGAACGGCTTCCGCCTGCTCCGCGGCTTCCGACCCCTGTGGCGCTTCGCCTTCCTGCCGGTCCTGTTCAACCTGCTCCTCACCGCGACGCTGCTGGGCGGCATCATCGGTTCGGCGGTGTTGCTGGCTGGGGGCGGCGGAGTCGGACTGCTCATGGCGATCGCCTTCGCAGTGCTGGGAGTCGCCGCCGTCGCAGCCTCCTGGTTCCTCTTCCAGGCCGCCCTCTGCGGGTTCTTCTATGCCCGACTCGCCCGCGCCGTCGAACGGCACCTGGGCGCCCGTCCGGAGGATCTCCGTGAACTTCCGGTCCGCCGCGAGATCATCGACGGCATCCGGTCCTTCGGCCGCCTCGTCCTGGTGAAATGCCTCGTGCTGCTCCTCTTCCTCGTGCCCGTGGTCGGGGCTCCCCTCGCCCTGGCCGGCGGCGTGGTGGTCGACGCGTGGTTCTTCGGTCGCGAGTTCTTCCAGATCCCCCTCGCGGTGCGCGGACAGGACCGCGACGCGCTCAAGGCCTTCACTCGGCGCAACCGGGCCATGACCTTCGGGCTCGGCCTCGCAACCCTCATGATCAGCCTCGTCCCGGGCCTCAGCTCCGTGCTGCTCACCACCTCCGTGGTCGGCGCCGTGATCCTCCGACGCCGTCTCTCCGGCGAACCCGTGGGCGCCCCGCCCGTCCTCGGGACGCTCCCACCAGCCTTCGACGCCATTCCGGCCGCAGGTACCGAACCAGGTCGCTGAACGGGATGTGCACCACGAAGCCTCCCTGGGCGCCGCTGCCCGCCTCGTAAGGGTCGAAGCAGAGCTGGAGGCCGGTCGCAGACAAGGTGAACCGCTCCTCCTCAATCGGTGAAGGCAGGCGCGGCCTGCCTTCCGCGTTGGTTTCCGCCGTCGCTTCCCCGGGCCAGGCCGCTCCAAGCCGCCCCAACTCCACCGAACACGCCGTCCGCAGGTACCGGATCCAATCGCGGTCCTCCCGGAAGAGTTCCGCCAACCTCAACGGACGCATCTCCCCGTTGTCGCGGATCCGGTTCCAGGCGGCGTACCGGGTCCAGTTCCCGTTGCCTCCCCGGTACGGGTAGGTTTCGACCAGGACGCTCGCGAGGTCCGGATCCAGGCGCCGCAGGCGTGGCGTGGCGAGGTACTCCCACTCGTTGCCGGAAAAGCCCGGGTTCCGGATCCCATCCCAGACTTCCGGAAGGCCTCCCATGAATTCGCGCCGCTCCGCCCGTACGGA
>CAIYXO010000378.1 GCA_903930165.1 uncultured Verrucomicrobiota bacterium
GAACTGAGGTCTCTAGCTCACCCGGCTACACCAACATTTCCGCACATCACCTACGTCAGATCAACTCACGGAGATTTCAGGAACCCACGAAGGCCTTTACCTTGCTGGAACTGATCGCGGTTGTCGCAATCTCGACGATTCTGGCGGCACTGCTGTTCCCCGCAGTGGCCCGAGCTCGTCAGTCGGGACTGACCGCGGTCTGCGTTGGAAACCAGAACCAACTCGGTCTCGCGTGGAGACTCTACACCGAAGACAACAACGGCTGGTTTCCATGGGCCCAGGAGTTTCCACGGGCACGGCCAGGTTGGCCGATCGAGTCCAACCAGCCCGTCTGGTGCCGCGGCAGGATGGACTACACGGGCAGCGGGACCGACCGCACCAACGTCAACCTCCTGGTAGGGTCCCATCCCGGCAGCTTGGGGCTCTACCTGAGGAGGCCTGCGATTTATCGATGCCCGCTTGATCGCAGTCCTGCTCAAACCGTTGGCGGCAGAGAAGCAGCATTGAGGGTGCGCAGCTACAGCATGAATCTGAACTTCGGGTTCCCGGAGGACCTCGTCCATGAGTTGAGCGTCTTCAATCACGAGAGGGATCTGCGACGGCACGCCTCCGGACCAAGCGGCTTGTCTGTTTTCTGGGATGAGTCGGAAGCCTCGATCGCCTCGACTGCGTTTGATGATCCGACCCTTCACCCCGGGGAGTGGATCCTCGCCTCCATTCCGGCGACACGGCATCGAAGCGGCAGCACGGTCTCTTTCGCCGACGGCCATGCCGAAGTCCACCGCTGGAAGGATCCGGCTATCCTGCTCTACAGTCCGCTGCGGTCGATTCGCGGAATCAGCACCGCCGTGGACAGCCACGACTTCTGGTGGATCTGCAATGCCATGAGAACCCGCGGATACGCGTCCCAGTAGGTTGTTTCCGCCCCATCAGGGAACCGGTAGCGGCTTCGCAGCGCCTGAAAGCCATTCGGCAAATGCCCAGAGCCTGGAATCCTGACCGTTCGGAGCCATCACCTGGAAGCCAAGCCCGGGCAGGCCGTCTTCCAACCACGGAACGGTGAGCACCGGGAGTCCGCCCAAGCTTGCAGGTGCGGTCAGCCTCAAAAGTCGGGGACGGGTCGCCGAATGATCCACGCCGGCTTTCAACACCCGCATCGCCGACGCAGGAGCCAGGAGCAGGTCCACGTCCCCGAATAGAGTCTCCAGGCGCCGCGCGAACTCCGCCTTCTCCCCCAGAAGATCGGCATGGCGGGCCGCACTCACTCCCCTTCCCATCTGCAATCTGGCGAGGATTCCGGGATCATAGGCACCGGAATGGCTGGGGAGGTACCTCGAGTGGATCGCGTGGGCCTCATGGGCCTGTATCGGAACGAAAAGATCCACGGCTCGATCCCATCCCTTCGCCTCGATCTCGACAACCTCGGCCCCCGCCGTCCGCAGTCCTTCGGAGAATCGTCCAAGGGCTTCGAGAACCTCTGGTTCCGCAGGCGCCAGCCACTCTCCCGTCATCACCGCCACCTTCGGCGGCCGGGACAATGGAGGAGCGGACACTTCCGGATGAAGGGCCCGCGCAACGAAGGCGACATCGCCCAGCGAGCGTTGCAACCAGCCCAAGGTGTCGAAGGCGTGCGCCAAGGGGAAGCTGCCACTCCAATCTGCGAAGCCCAGACTGGCCCGATAGGACACCAGGCCGCAAAGAGCTGCGGGAACCCGAAGCGAACCACCGGTGTCGGTTCCCAGCGCGATGGCGGCGGCCCCCATCAGGACGCTCGCGGCGGCGCCGGAGCTCGATCCCCCGGTCAGCCGCCCAGGATGTCCCGGCTGGGTGCAATCCCCGAAGCAACGGTTCTCGCCGGTGATGCCGTAGGCGAACTCGTTCAAGGCGGTCTTCCCCAGGATGACGGTTCCCTCCGCACGCCAACGCGCGACGTATCCCGCATCCGATTCGGGTACGGGACGGGTCCCGGCATAGAAGGGTGATCCACAGGTCGTGGGAAGGCCCGCGACGTCGAACAGGTCCTTCACCGATACCGGCAGGCCCCAGAGGGGTCCTTCCGGCGCCCCGCTCCTCAACGACTCCGCGCGGCCCCGGGCCCCGGACTCGTCCAGCCACACGAAAGCCCGACTTCCAGTCGCCGATCGGGCTGCGGCGAGGGCTTCCGAGGTCAGTTCCTCCACGGTGAGTTCGCCTTCACGAAGTCGACGGGCGATCTCTTGGATCGAAGCGTTCAGGAGGAGTCGGGTGCTCATTGGAACCTGTGCAAATGAAACCATCGTCTGGAACCCGGGGCAACGGGACCCACCCCAAAACCACCGAATCTCAGTCGCAGGCTTGTCGCGGAACCTGGATGGGCCGATGGTCCGCCCCTCCCCATGTCCCCATCGAGTGCAGGCCCAAGCCCGCGCACGGGCTTCACGCTCATTGAGCTGCTGGTAGTGATCGCCATCATCGCGATCCTCGCCGGCATGCTCCTTCCGGCGCTGGCCGGTGCCAAGAGGAAGGCCCAGACTGCCCAATGCCTTTCCCAGCATCGGCAGACGGCGCTCGGGGTCCTGATGTACATGGAGGACAACCAGGATCGGTTTCCACCGAACAACTCGACCGCGGACTACAACCCGTTGAAGTCCTGGACCCTGGGTCTCCTGCGATTCGATCGCGACGTGCAGGACAACACCAACCGGCTCTACCTGCTCAACGGCCCGTTGGGTCGGTATCTCCAAACCGCGGAACTCTGGCACTGCCCGGCCGACAACTCCCGTTCCCAGCACAACCGCCGCCAGATCCTGCGTGCACGAAGCGTGTCGATGAACGCCTTCGTCAACGGCACCGCTTCCGATGAGATGTGGGCGAACAGCGGCGTCCGGCCGGTGAGGAAGGCGTCCGAGATGACCGGGCCCGGACCGTCCATGGCCCTGCTCTTCATCGATGAGCGTCCCGACAGCCTCAACAACGCGATGTTCATGGTGTCGACCAGCGACTCGCCCTCCACGGCGGCGATCGACAACTGGCCATCCAACCTGCATTCCGGGTCGGCCGTGATGGACTTCGCCGACGGGCACGCCGAAGCTCACCGCTGGTTGGATCCCCGCACCACCCCGCCGGTCAGGACGCGCACCATGCTCCAGACGGACACCGAGACGCCGTCACCGGGGAACCGCGACGTGCTCTGGCTGTGGGAACGGACGCTCTGGAGACGCTGAGGGCACGCCGCGTGGCGGACTTCCGGATCACGCCTCCAGCGTGATCGACAGCGTCTCGATCGGCGCGGACAGGAATTGCGATTCGATCTCGGCGACGTTCCCGAAGCGCTCCCCGACGACCCGACGACCCGAGACGGGAACCTCGAGCCGATCCACCGAGAAGGGCCAGGGCGCGAGCCGGAACC
>CAIYXO010000379.1 GCA_903930165.1 uncultured Verrucomicrobiota bacterium
CACTGCTGTATCGCGAGAAGTCGGGAATCCCGACGTCGCGGATCCTCACCGACGGCGCGATCCGGAACGCGATGACCGTGCACGCGGCCTTCGGCGGTTCGACCAACCTTTTGCTGCACATCCCGGCGGTGGCCCACGCGGCCGGCTTGAGGCGTCCGACCGTGGACGACTGGATCGAGGTGAACCGCCGCACGCCGCGACTGGTCTCCGTGTTGCCCAACGGCCCGGTGCATCATCCGACCGTGCGGGCGTTCCTCGCGGGCGGCGTTCCCGAGGTGATGCTGCACCTGCGCGATCTCCAACTGCTGGACCTCGGGGCGTTGACGGCGACGGGAGAGCCGTTGGGGGCGATGCTGGACGCCTGGAAGGACTCGGCACGGCGTCGCCGTTTCCGCGAGATCCTGTTGGAACGCGACGGCGTGGATCCGGACGACGTGGTCTTCTCCCCGGCGCGGGCGAAGGAACGGGGCCTGACCAGCACCGTGACCTTCCCACGCGGCAACCTGGCCCCCGAGGGATCGGTGATCAAGAGCACCTCGATCGATCCTTCGGTGGTGGGAGCGGATGGCGTGTATCGCATCGAAGGGCCCGCGAAGGTGTTCACCCGGGAACGGGACGCCATGGCCGCGATCAAGTCGGGGAACGTGCGGGCCGGGGACGTGGTCGTCCTCGCCGGGGCGGGTCCGATGGGCACCGGGATGGAGGAGACCTACCAGCTCACGTCGGCGTTGAAGCATCTGCCGTTCGGCAAGCACGTGGCTCTGGTGACGGACGCGCGGTTCAGCGGCGTCTCGACCGGGGCCTGCATCGGGCATGTGGGGCCGGAGGCGTTGGCGGGCGGCCCGATCGGAAGGCTCCGCGACGGCGACCGCATCCGCATCGTGATCGACCGCGTGGGCCTGGTCGGAAGCCTGGATCTGGTCGGCGACGCGGCCGGCCCGTTGGATCCGGCCGCGGCGTCGGCGCTGTTGGCCTCACGGACTCCACACCCGGGCCTGGCGGCGCACGAGAAACTGCCGGACGACACGCGGCTTTGGGCCGGGTTGGTGAAGGCCGGAGGCGGGACTTGGGGCGGTTGCGTCTACGACGTGGACGCGATCCTCGCCCGGCTTGGCTGAGCCGGTTTTCCCGGAAGGGGCTCACGCCGAGTCGGCCGACTCGGCGCCTTCTAGGGGGACGCCCGTTTGTCGAGGGCGGCGGCGCCGGCTGAAGCCGGGACTCCGAACCCCAGAGGGGCCGCAACCCCTTCACGGCCTACGTTGTGGACCCGGCTGAAAGTTTTCGCCGGATCTCCGTGGAACCCGCGGAGTGTCGTTCCCCCGCATCGCTGCGGACCGATTTGGTCCCGGGGGGCGACGGTGGAAACTAGACGGCGGCGACCGGAAGTCTCCGATCGCCGCCGTTGCCGCGGGGTTCCCCACCCATCAAGCCGTCTTGCGACGGCGCCATGCGGCGAAAGCGGCGCCGGCGATGCCGGCGACAAGGGCGTATTCCGAAGGTTCCGGAACCGCCTGCACCGCGAACACAAAGGTTCCGGTGTCCGAAACCGGGCCGTCCACCGCGTGGATGCCGGCCGCGGTGAAGGTGACTTCGTAGAGCCCCGGCGCGGTGAATCCGACGTTGTAGTGGGCGTGGCCGCCCGCGCTCAGGAGGATCTGGTCGGTGCCCGTGATGCCATCGGCGGTGGACATGCGGACGGAGGGCTCGCCAAAGGTGCCGTTCTGCCAGACAGAGAACTGGCCGGGGCCGGTGACGGAATCCAAGGTGATCGAGAGAGAACCGGTCCATTCGGCGGGAACGAGTTCCTCGGAACCGAAGCCGAGGAACGGCTTACCGGAATCCTGGGACTGGGGAAGGAACCACAGTGGCGAACCCGAGGTGGCGCCGGTGAAGTCCCAGGTGGCGCCGGAGGGGCGGGCGATCGAGGGATCCGGAACCAGGATGGTGAAGCCGGAGGGGGCGTACTCCTCGTCGGCACCCAAGGCGACGCCATCGACCAGCGCACCGGCGGGAGGTGGCCATGGAGTTCGAGGGCACCGGCGTCGTAGGCGAGGCCGATGTCGCCGTGGCCGGCGGAATAGACGAAGGACTGGGCCCGTGTGGACGTTCCGAGGGCCAGGACCGCGGCTGCGATCAAGGCGAGACGGAGGTGGATTCGGGAGGCGTTCATTTCAGCGGGAAGTTGAGGACGGATCTGTGTTGTTGTTCGTAACGGATGTTCCGGACAGGAGCCCGGAAACAAAAGGGGTACCCGGATCACCGGCAGGACGGGCGCCTCGGGGGGGGGCGGAGCCCGGTGGCCCAGGACTCGTAGGCGTCCAGCAAGGCGAGGAATTCCGACAAGGCCGGTTCGACGTTCGGCGCTTTGGGATCACCGGCGGCTCGCGAGGGTATCTCGGAGGAAAGCAGTCCGAATGGGGCTTCGGAGACCTCGG
>CAIYXO010000380.1 GCA_903930165.1 uncultured Verrucomicrobiota bacterium
CGTCCATCTGCGCCTCGCGGATCTGGCGTCGCTTTTTTTCCACGGCGACCTCGGGGTTCAGCTCGTTCTCCTTGATCGCCCGGTCCTGTTCCACCCCGGAGTTGCGACGCGAATAGATCGCCTCGTCCGCCTCCTTCAGGAGCTGTTCGCGCGTCTCCGCCTCGAGCGCCCGGGCGGTCTCCGGTGACGGCTTGATCGCGAGGATGCTCAGGCCCAGGACCTCCAGGCCCAGTTGGGAGATCTCGGCCGATTCCGCGAGTGCGCCACGGACCTTCCGGACGATGGATTCCGAGGCGCGGATCGCCTCGCGGAGCCTCAACGACTGGAGTTCCGCCCTGGCCAGGACGTTCACCACGTTGACGACCCTCTGCGGCAGCTTCTGCGGATCCTCGGTGACATGGGAGCGACCGCGGCTGTCCAGCGTGAAGTTCATCAGGCCAGCCAGGCGTTTCGGATCCGCGACACGGAATGTGACTTGTCCCTGGAGGGTGACGTTCTGGAAGTCCGCCGTCGTCTCCTCAAACATGAAGGGGGCGTCCGTGCTGGCGACTGGGATTGCGACCAACGAAGTCGTGGGCGCGTAGTAGAAGAACGAAAGTCCGACCCCCTCCCGGACCGACCGGCCCTTCCGGAACTGAATCAGGTAGGTGGTGGGATCGCTCTTGATGAAGCAGAGGC
The DNA here is from genome assembly GCA_903930165.1 of uncultured Verrucomicrobiota bacterium. Taxonomy (GTDB): domain Bacteria; phylum Verrucomicrobiota; class Verrucomicrobiia; order Limisphaerales; family UBA9464; genus SXXZ01. Next base: position 679 of record CAIYXO010000380.1, read on the forward strand.
CAAGCATGGGAGACGGAGGGTTGGATCGGGAGGCCGGGGACGCCCTGCCTATCGAGGAAGCAAAACGGCCAGAGATGTCCCAAGTCAAACGTTCCGGAGGGTATGGGCGGGATATCCGGAACCAGGGCGCATCGGTGTTCAGGAAAAGGGGAGCGGATCATCGGTGCCGGCCGACAGCAGTTTCCTGGCGCAGGACAGCCAAACTCCCCCGATCCATCCGTTCCCGAACGGTCCCACCCGATCCCAGGTCCACTGGGCGAATCGGAGCTCGTTGATCATCGATTCGACTCGGAGGTGGTTGGAGGAATGCACGATGACTGGGCCGGTCGGCGCCCGGCCAGCCAGCCAGATGGCGACCTGGAGTCCGTCGTCGGGATCGCCGGCGTCACCGGGCTGGAGGTTCAGGTCGTGGTCGAGCGAAATGAGGACGCTGTCTGGCAGGAACTCCCCGGCCTCGGCGACGAACCGGTGAGCGCTCCGCCAGAACCGGGGCTCCACCGCTGGTCTGATCCTGGCCGCGGCCTGACGGAAGGCGGCCGTGCGCTCCTCGTCGTCCTCCAGGACCAGGAGCCACCTGGGTCTCGTTACGTCCCGTTCGCCAGCAATTCCTGGCACGATCGAACCGTTCACCGCCCCTGCCGGATGCGGATCCGGCGGTACTCCATCTGCCCCATGTCGCCCTCCAGTCCGATCGGCCCGCTGGCGGGCACCTTGAAGGCCTCCTCGATCACCTCGCCGTTGCAGGTGCAACGGGCGGTGCCGCCGGTCACCACGACCTCGAGGTCGTTCCAGTCCTGGGCCCGGTAGTTCTTCAGGTTCTTGTATGGACCGGCGAGGGGATAGTCGCGGCACTGCAGTTGGGGACCACGCAGGAAGACGCCGCTGTCGGCGTTCGGCGTGGCGCGGAACTGCAGGCGCAACGTGAAGTCGCCCGTGAACTCCCGCGTGGTCCACATCTGCTGGATCCGGCGGGTCTCCGGCGGCTGGGTCACGATGATCCGTCCGTGCCGCGCCACGTATCGGTGGTCCGGGCTCTTGGTCAGGCCATCGAAGGCCTGCGCGCGGGTCACGATCGGCCAGTCCGGCGCGTTCGGGTCGCTCTTCTTCCAGTTGGCGGCGCCCTGGATGTCGGCTTCCGGCGTCACGCGGACGCCCCAGCCTGTCAGGTCGCGGCCGTTGAAGAGGTTCTCGAATCCCGGCTCGGGCGTGAACGGCTCGGGTTCGCGTTCGAGGAATCCCAAGGTCCCGAGGACGGGACGAATGGCGGCGGCCCACTTCGCGTAGCCGACGGCGTTCGGATGGAGCCGGTCGGGAAACTCCGACGCCTTGGCGTCGCCCTGGGCGTCCGCGAAGAGCGGCCAGGTCTCCAGGAGGAAGGTGTTGCGGTCGCCCTTCTTGAGCTCTGCGTAGAGGCGGTTGATCTCGCGGATCTTGTCGGCCGGACGCCTCACCGTCGCGGACGCGGGGAACACCTGGCACAGCACCACCGGCACGAAGGGATCCTGTTCCCGGAGCCGCTGCAGTATCAGGCGCACGTTGGCGGCGATGACCGCGGGGTCGGCTCCCTCTTCGAGGTCGTTGGTGCCGATGAGCAGGACCACGGCGGCGGGCCGGAGCGCCAGCACGTCCTCCTTCATGCGGACGAGGATGCCCCGGGTGGTGTCTCCGCTGATGCCGCGGTTGGCGACCTTCAGTCCGGGGAACGCGCCGCCCAGGTCGTCGCCCCAGCCTTGGGTGATGGAATCGCCAAGGAAGACTACCGCATGCCGGTCCTGTTCCACGCGGGTCGCCCAGGTGCTCCTCTTTTCCAACCACAGGTTCCGGAACCAGTCGTAGCGCCGGATCGGGCCTGCGCCGGGAAGCCCCTCGTCCGTCGCCGGGATGGCGAGTTGGGAATCGGCTCCGTGGGCGAGGGGAAGGAGACCCGAGAGCAGCAGCGGAAGAAGGCAGCGGAGGCGGGACGCGTTCATGGAATCGGGGAGTGATCCTGTGGACCGACGGCGCCACGGCCAAGCGAGGAATGGGTGGAATTCCGTGGAAAGCGGGCGTCCTCGGCGGTGTTGACACCGGGGGGGCGGGGTGACACTTGTCGGCCGTCGGTAGCAGCCTAAGTCATCCGCCTTCCTGCGGAATGACGCGGGGGAACCAACTTCCGCGGAGCGATCCGCGGACGGGGCGAACGGCACCGGGCAACCGGGGCCAAGGTCACTTCCAAGACCAAGCCCGTCAGCTAACCCCGTCGGCAACTGGAAGGGCGAACCACTGGCCCCGCCGCGTGGCGGGGACCCAAGTTCACCCCGTTAGAAACCGCAAGGCGGCCTCGTGCCGTCGTGCCCCGGTCCGACGCGCCCCGGCGTGGCGGACTTCTGACTGCCATGAGTGAACTGAAGCATCGTGTCTCCCGCACCTGTCCCGAGTGCGGTTCCGCAAACCTTCGCCAAACCGCCACCGCATCGGCGGGTGCCTATGGCCCGGTCCTGCTGCCCGGCCTCGGCGGCTTCCTCCATTCCGCGCAGCTCCAAGTGGTGGTCTGCGCCGACTGTGGCCTGACCCGCTTCTACGCGGATTCCAATGCCCTGGCGAAGCTGCCCCGGTCCAGCCGCTGGTTCGCCCTCTGACCCAACCATCCACCGACCAAGGAAAGGAATTCCCATGACCGCTGTCATTTCCATCGCGGGTGCCGCCATCACGGCGGGCTGGATCCTGCTGGGCTTGCTCGTTCTCTACTGGCTCCTGGGC
>CAIYXO010000381.1 GCA_903930165.1 uncultured Verrucomicrobiota bacterium
ACTCCTCGGTCGCCTGCTTGCGCTTCCAAAGGAAAAGTCCGCCACCCACCAGGGTGGCGATCAGGAGCAGTGTCGACAGCAGCTTCATCAGAGTCTCCGAAAGTAGCACAATAGTACGGACACGTACAATACGTCCGCGTATCGATCCCGCATTGAGGGGAACGACAACAACTGGTTGGCTGAAGGGCGACGGACATGCCCTCCCCACGATTCATCCTTTTTTCGTCGGTCGCCCTGATCCTGATCCGGTTCGCGGGCTCCGCGGCGCTTTCCGCCCTGAACCGGCGCCGGGTCGGTCTCCATGCCGAGAAGGCCCCGGACGCCGTCGCCGGCATCATGGATCCTGAGACCTACCGCCGTTCCGTCGCCTACACGCTCGCGAAGTCCGTCTTCGGGCAGATCGAGGATGCCTGGTCCACCGGTGTCCTGCTGCTGGTGCTGCTTGTCGGAATCCTCCCCGCGAGCCTGGCCGCCTGGAGCGGTCTCGCCGGCGGCGGCATCTGGGCCGAGGCGGGATGGCTCTACCTGGTTGGAACCGCCCTCTCCCTTCCCGACCTGCCCCTCGACTGGTGGTCGCAGTTCCGTCTCGAGGAACGCTTCGGATTCAACCGCAGCACCCTCAGGACCTGGATCATCGACCGGCTCAAGGGCCTTTTGATCAGCGCGGTGATCGCGGTTCCCTTGGTGGCGCTGCTGCTGTCCATCACCCGCAAGCTCGGCCCCGCCTGGTGGATCTGGGCCTGGGGACTGATCATCGGATTCCAGCTTCTGATGATCGTCGTGGCTCCCATCCTGATCCTGCCCCTGTTCAACAAGTTCACCCCGCTGTCCGACGGATCCCTCCGCGACCGCCTGCTGCGGCTCGGTGAACGGACCGGGTTCAGCGCTCGCACGATCCAGGTCGTCGACGGCAGCCGGCGATCGGGCCATTCCAACGCGTATTTCACCGGTTTCGGGCGTTTCCGGAAGATCGTGCTCTACGACACACTGATCCAGCAGCTGACCGAGCCCGAGCTGGAGGCGGTGCTCGCTCATGAGATCGGCCACTACAAGCGCGGACACATTCCGCGGATGCTCGCCTGGATGGCCGTCAGCCTGTTCCTCGCCTTCGGCGTGATCGGTTGGCTCGCCCGGCAACCCGAGTTCCCCCAGGCGTTCGGTTTCCGCCCCGATTCCGGACTCGCCCCGGTGTTGTTGCTCTTCGGGATCCTGGGCGGGACCGTGACCTTCTGGTTCACGCCCCTCGGCAACTTCTGGTCGCGCAAGCACGAGTACGAGGCCGACGCCTACGCGGTGAAGATCATGGGCGAGGCGGAAAGCCTGGTCGGCGCCCTGCGGAAACTGCACGAGAAGAACCTCGCGAACCTCACCCCCCATCCGCTCTACAGCGCCTTCCACTACTCCCACCCGACCCTCGTCGAACGGGAAGCGGCCATGCGACGGGTTGGGGGCTGACGCCGCAGGCGTCGGGCGTCGGGCGCCAGTCGTCCGTCGTAAGTCGCCCGATGCATTGACTGCGCCCGCCACGGACAACGGACAACGGACAACGGACAACAGCTGGAACCGGAACGTGTCGGATGCCAGCGCGGGCCGTTGGAAAGTCAGAGGCCTCCCCCAGCGACGCCTTTCAACCGTTCAACCGTTCAACCGTTCACCCCTTCTACGTCTGCCTCACTGGACGATGCGGACCCTGTAGTAGCCCTGGACGCCGTCGATGGCGGCCTGGAGCGTGCGGGTGGATCCGTCTCCGGTGATGGTCTGGCTCACCGTCCAGACGGTGTCGCCGAGCGTGGCCTTGGTCTCCAGGATGTAGGTCACTCCCGGCACGGTCGGCAACGTGAAGCCCAGCGGTCCACCCGGCGTGAAGGTCACCGCTCCGAGGCGTACCGGCGGGATCGTTCCCGGGCGGTTGCGGCCGTACAGACGGGCGATGCTCTTGCGGTCCATCCGGTGCGCCGCGTCGTCGAAGGCCCCGGTGACCTGGCTGAAGAAGCCTGCGATGACCACCCGCCCCTTGGAGTCGATCGCCAGATGGCGAATGCCAAGGTTGACCTGCACCAGGTAGGTGTCGTCCGACACCCCGTTTGGCAGCAGGCGGTGCAGACGGTTCCCGTTCCCGGCGGTCGTCAGGACAGTGCCGTCCGACTCCACCAGCAGGGCCGCGTTCGAGGCGTCGGTCAACGGGCTGTCGAAGGCGATGTCCACCGATCCATCGGCATGGAAGCGGCGCAGGTTGCGTGTCGGCGACTGGAAGTCGCCCGCCGCCACGAACTTCCCGTCCGGCAGACGCGCCAGCCGGTTGACGAACTCAGGCTGGGTCAGCGGCGAATGGAACCCGGCCGCGAGCGTCCCGTCCGCGTTGAGCTTGGCCAGATTGAACTGGCCGAAACCGCCCGCGTCGTTCGCGCCGAACGCTCCGCCCATCACCAGCGATCCGTCCGGTTCGGCGAACCAGGCGCTCGCGTTGAGCCCGCTGAAGCGCGCCGCCGTGAAGGGCCCGCCGAACGCCGTGTCCAACGCCCCGCCCTGCGGATACCGCAGCGGCGTCCGGAGCCGGTTGGCCACGAGCGCCCCGCCATTGTTCAGCAGCGTCCCGTCCGGAAGCGTCAGCATCAGGTAGCCCGGTGCCGCGTCACCCACGGAGAACGTCGTGTCGAGCGTGCCGTCCGCGTTCAGTCGGATCATCTGGTCCGTGCGGCCGTCCACCGTGCCCCATTGGCCGGCCACGTAGATCTTCCCGTCCGGCGCCACCGCGACGCCCGGCACCGAGATCTCCCCGTTGACGGTCGGCGTGAAGAAATGCCCGGCGAAGGTCGCGTCGACCGTCCCGTTGACGTTCAGGCGGACGATGTTGGTCCGGGCCTGTCCGTTCCATTGCTTGAAGTTGCCGACCACGACGACCTTGTCGTCCGCCTGGATCGCGATCCCCTCCACCGCGCCGCTTCCGTTCGGGTTGTTGAAGGCCACGCTTTGCGCGGCACCCGCGTCGAAGGTCGGATCCACCGTGTCGGGGGACGTCGCCGTCTTGACCGTCACCCGCGCCTCCCGCGTGAACGGACTCGTCCCTCCCAGGCTTGTGGCCGAACAGTCGTAGAGGCCTTCGGCGTCCGGTTGCACGGACTCCAGGAGCAACCGGGCAAAGTAGAGCCCGTTCAATAGGCTGACCGTGCCGCCGGCGATGTTGGTCCCGGCGTGGCGCCACTGGACCACGGGCGGGAGCTGC
>CAIYXO010000382.1 GCA_903930165.1 uncultured Verrucomicrobiota bacterium
ATCTCTCAACGCGCGCATCGAGGCGGTGGTGGGGAACCATGACCTCCTTCGCGACCTCTCAGGCAGGTTCGAGGTTCCCTTCCACCACGTCCCCTCCGAGGGGCTCGGACGCGAATCCCACGAAGCGGCCGTTCGCGGGGTGGTCGACGCGATCGCCCCGGACTACCTGGTCCTGGCGAAGTACATGCGGGTGCTGAGCCCGGCGTTCGTCGCGGCGTATCCCGAACGGATCATCAACATCCACCACTCCTTCCTTCCGGCGTTCGTCGGCGCCAAGCCCTACCTCCAGGCGTTCGAGCGGGGCGTGAAGGTGATCGGGGCGACCGCCCATTTCGTGACCGACGAACTCGATGCGGGACCGATCCTCGTGCAGGAGGTTTTGCCGGTGGACCACACGCGCAGCCCGGAGGAACTCGCGCGGGCCGGACGGGAAGTGGAACGGTCCGCGCTCTCCAAGGCCCTCCGACTGGTCTTCGAGGACCGTGTCTTCCTCCACGGAAACCGCACCGTCCTGTTCGACTGACCTTGGGCAGCGCCCGGCGGGCACGACGCCGACAGGCTCCTGACTTTCCTTTCCGCCGGGACGCGGCACACTCGGACGCTCTTCCCACGCTCCATGAAAGACTGTCCCCTCCGCACATCGGTCATCGGCAGCCATCCTTTCCCCGGCTGGCTCGAGCTCGCCTCCGCCCATCTGGACCGCTTCGGGCCCGAGGACCTCGCCGAACTCCAGCGTGACGCCGTCACCTGCGCCGTCCAGGACCAGGTCCAGGCGGGGCTGGACGTCATCACCGACGGCGAACAGACCCGGCTCGACTTCAACCTCAGCTTCTACGGCTTCATCCAGGGCATCGCCTTGGAATCCAGTTCACCCCGTCGCTTCGGTCCGCCGGCCCACGACCAGCGCGGCAAGCATGCGGTGGTGGCGCCGCTGACCGCTCCGCGCGGACTGGGCGCCGTCGAGGAGTTCCGTCGGCTGCAGGCCGTCACGGAGGGGCGACTCCACAGGCCGGTGACCCTCAAGGCATCCATTCCCGGCCCCTACACCCTGTCGGGACGGCTCCTGCCGAACCGCGACCTGGGCTACCCCGACCGCTGGGCGCTGACCGAGGCGCTGCTGCCGATCGTGAGGAAGGAACTCGAGGACCTCGTCGCCGCCGGCTGCCGTGAGATCAGCGTCGATGAGCCGTCGATGAGCTGCTACGCCTACCGCGAGGACGTGCGGAGGTTCGTGGACCTCTACAACCGCACGATCGAGACCGTGGCCGGACGGACGCGGGTCTGCATGCACCTCTGCTTCGGCAACTACAAGGCCCGTGCGGTCGGCCCGCGCCGGATTGCCCCGATGTTCCCCGGGTTCCTCGACATGAAGTGCGACGAGATGCACGTGGAGATGGCGAGCCGCGAGTTCGCGGAACTCGAACTCATCGGCGAGATCGCCCGGCGCATGGACGTCGCGGTGGGCGTGATCGACGTGAAGAGCTACTACATCGAGACCGCCGAGGATGTCGCCGCGAGGGTTCGCCGTTGTCTCCAGCACGCCCCGGCCGACCGCTTGGTCTTCGCCCCGGACTGCGGGCTCAGCCAGACGGCCCGTTGGGCGGCCACGCGGAAGCTGAAGTCGATGTGCGACGGCGTCGCCCAGGTCCGACGTTCCCTCTGAGCCGCCGACCCTTCCTCCCGTGATGATACGGCCCGCCCTGCAGGACGAAGACTTCCTCGCCGACGTCGAGGCTGCGCCGGCGCGGCCGGATCGGTTGGACCTTTGGTGGCTGGGGCAAAGCGGCTACCTGATCGCCTGGAACGGCCACCGGATCCTGCTGGATCCGTACCTCTCCGATTCCCTGACCCGGAAGTACGCGTCGACCGACAAGCCGCATGTCCGGATGACCGAACGCGTCGTGGATCCGGCCCGGCTACGCGGCATCGGATGGGTGACCGCGAGCCATGTCCACACCGACCACCTGGATCCGGAAACCCTCGGCCCCTTGGCTGCCGGCAACCCGGGGCTCCGGCTCGTGTTTCCCGAGGCGATCCGCGCCGCGGCCGCTCAGCGGAGCGGCTTGGCCGGTGACCATCTGGTCGGAATGGAGGCCCAGATCCCGGGTCGTGAGCGGCTCCTGACTTCGCCGGATTCGGCGGAACTGGCCCCGGGGCTCCGGATTCGCGCGGTGCCAGCCGCGCACGAGACGCTGGAGACGGATGCCCTCGGCCGCCTCATCTGCCTGGGATACATCCTCGAGGTCGGACCATGGGTCCTCTACCACTCGGGCGACACCGTGCTTTATCCGGGACAGGAGTCGCTGCTGCTCCGATCGGGAGTGGATGTGGCATTCCTTCCGATCAACGGACGTGGCCCGGAACGGCGCGTCACCGGAAACCTCTGGGGCGACGAGGCGGCACGCCTTGCGAAGGGCATCCGGGCCACGGTGGCCATCCCGGGGCACTACGATCTCTTCACGTTCAACACCGCCACGACGGAACGCTTCGTGATGACCTGCCAGCAGGTGGGGCAGGGTTTCGCGGTACTCAGGGCAGGGGAACGTTGGACCGCACCTCCGCCGCGTCTTCCACAAACCTAACCGGTCGAGTCCTTGACTGGAACAGGTACCCCCCTAGTTTGCCGCGCGAAATGCAGTCCGATTCCACCGCGACCGAAGGGGCTCAGAATCCTTCCGCCTCCTTGAAATCCTTCCGGTCCGCCGGCCGCGGTTACTGGCACAACGTGTCGGAACCCGACTGGAACGACTGGAAGTGGCAGCTCAAGCACCGGATCACCACGGTGGCCCAGCTGGAACGGCTCATGCCCACGCTGAGCCCGGAGGAGCGGGCCGGGGCGGTGCTCGCCGGCGAATCGAAGCTGGCGATGGCCATCACGCCCTACTTCTTCAACCTCATCGATCCCTCGGACGAGAACTGCCCCGTCCGGCGCCAGGTGATCCCGCGCCTGGAGGAGACCACCACGGCGCCTTGGGAAATGCTGGATCCGGTGGGTGAGGATTCGCATTCCCCGGTGCCGGGACTCGTCCACCGTTATCCGGACCGCGTGCTGTTCCTGGTGACCGACCGCTGTGCGGCCTATTGCCGCTACTGCACACGGTCGCGTCTCGTCAGCAACGCGAGTGGATACGACTTCCATCCGGAGTTCGAACGCCAGATCGCCTACATCGCGGAGCACCCCGAAATCCGGGACGTCCTGTTGAGCGGTGGCGATCCTCTCCTCCTCAGCGACGACAAGCTGGAGTTCCTGCTTCGGAGTCTGCGGGAGATTCCGCACGTGGAGTTCCTGCGGATCGGATCGCGGGTGCCCGTCTTCCTGCCGCAGCGCATCACCCCGGCGCTCTGCGCGATGCTCCGGCGGTTCCATCCGCTGTTCCTGAGCATCCACGTCAACCATCCCCGGGAACTGACCACCGAGGTGCGTGACGCGCTGGGACGCCTGTCCGATGCCGGAATCCCGCTGGGCAACCAGTCGGTGCTGCTCCGCCACGTCAACGACGACCTCGAGACCATGAAGGCGTTGGTCCAGAAGCTCCTGATGTGCCGGGTCAAACCCTACTACCTCTACCAGTGCGACCTGATCGCGGGCAGCGCGCATCTGCGCTCCACGGTGACCAAGGGGTTGGAGATCATGGATGGACTGCGCGGGCACACGACGGGCTATGCCGTTCCCCAGTACGTCATCGATGCCCCGGGTGGCGGCGGAAAGGTCCCGATCAACCCCGGTTACATCCTTCGGAAGACCGCGGACAAGGTGATCATCCGGAACTTCGAGGGCCAGGTCTTCGAGTATCCCGAGGCCACGACGGCGGTGCCGCAACCGGTCCGACGCGTCGAATCCGACCCATGTGTCGGCTGCGGCAAGGACTGAGCCGCGGACACGGCACCACGGCAGGGCCACAACGAGGCGGAAGGTTGGTATCGCTTCCGATCTTGGACGGGTGGATCCGGGTTTTCCTGCGCGTACCTGAAGCGGAAACGAAGTCGACTGCCAACCCTTCCTCGCGACTCGGGCCTGGGCGTTGCAGCGGACCGCAGATGTGGGGACGGCGTCCTATCGAGCCGGAGCGGCTGTGGGTACTAGCGGGTTTCCGCACTGGGGACAGAAGCGGTAGGTGTGCGGGCTGGTGGCGTTGCAGCGGCTACAGACTGTCCGGGCCGCCTTGTTCCTCCGGTGGATCCAGAGGTTCCTGAGATACGGAACCCAAGAGAAGGCCTGCCCTGCGATGAAGACGCTGTCCCGGCGATACACCGCGTAGGACAGTAGGACGAGGGAGCCGGAAAGGCTGAGCCACCAGAAGGCCTGGGGAATCACGACCTGCTTCCGGCGTTCCGTCGCGTACCACTGGACAAGGAATCGGCTGAAGAAGAGGATGTTTCCGATCCAGCCGATCACCTTCCAGGTGTGCCATTCAATCCCGAGGAATCGGTCGTTGAACCAGAGGGCGAGGATTCCGGGTACCCAGTCCATGGAAGGTTGCGGATGCTGGGAGGGTCGAAGGATTTCTGCAAATTCTTTTGACCTGCCCCAAGGGTTTTCGGTACATCCTCCGTTCCCGCTGGTCTCGCTGGTGCGAGTACCGCGGAAAATCTCCAACGCGGGAGGGCTTCGGCCCGATTGAACCGCAACATAAAATGCCGAGCAAACGCTTCAAGAAGGCGCTGACGTTGGTCGACGCCACGAAGTCCTATCCGCTGACCTCTGCGGTGGACGTCCTCACCAAGTTCCCGAAGGCCAAGTTCAACGAGACGGTGGACTTGTCGTTCAAGCTGAACGTGGATCCCAAGCAGTCGGACCAGATGGTCCGTGGCACCACCCCGCTGCCCCACGGTTCGGGCAAGGTGGTCCGGGTCCTCGTGTTCTCCAAGCCGGGCGCTCCGGCCGAGGCCGCCCGTGCGGCGGGAGCCGAGTTTGTCGGCTTCGAGGACATGATCAAGAAGTGCAACGAGGGCTGGTCCGACTTCGACGTCGCGATCGCCACCCCGGATGCGATGACCGAGGTCCGTAAGCTCGGCAAGGTGCTCGGACCTCGCGGCCTCATGCCGAATCCGAAGACCGGAACGGTCACCGACGACACCGGTCGCGCTGTGCGCGAGGTGAAGGCGGGACGCGTTGAGTTCAAGGTGGACAAGGCCGGCAACATCCATGTCCCGGTTGGCAAGGCGAGCTTCTCGGCCTCCCAGATCTCCGACAACGCCCGTTCCGTGATCGACGCCGTCGTCAAGGCGCGTCCGTCCAGCGTGAAGGGTGTCTATGTCAAGTCCGTGACCCTGTCGCTCACCATGAGTCCTCCGGTCTCGGTCGACGTCCGGGAATTCGTCACCCTCTGAATCCAACCGGAATCCTACCATGCGCGCCGAAAAGAAGTTCATTTCCGCCGAGTACCTGGCCCGGTTGAACGCCTCGCCGTTCTTCCTGGTGGTCGACTACCGCGGTCTCTCCGTCTCCCAGTTCACCGATCTCCGCAAGCGCCTGATCAAGGTCGGCGGCGAGGTGCACGTGGTGAAGAACACCATCTTCCGCATCGCGGCCAAGGAGGCGGGACTCGCCGACCTTTCCGGCGTGCTCTCCGGCCAGTTGGCGGCCGTCACCGGCAAGAAGGACATCGCCGCGGTCTCGAAGGTCATCAAGTCCTTCCAGGCCGAGTTCGAGAAGCCGAAGCTGCAGTTCGGCTACCTGGGCAACCAGGCCCTGACGGCCGAACAGGTCCGCGCCATCGCCGACCTCCCGCCGCTCCCCGAGCTGCAGGGCAAGATCCTCGGCCTGCTGCAGGCTCCGGCCCAGAAGCTGGTGGCCCTCATCAACACCCCGGGTTCCCAGGTCGCGCGCGTCATCGACGCGTACGCCCAGAAGCCGGCCGCCTGAACCACTCCCGGTCCGGTGGCGCCTTTGTCGCCGGACCATCTCAACAACAGAAACCAGTAAATCGTCGGTCCGCAGGCCGCGGACTAATTGGGGACGGCCGTCCCTCCGACGAGACGCACAAACCGATAAGATACCATGGCTGACATCAACAACCTCGTCGAGGAACTGAGCAAGCTCACCGTCCTCGAAGCCGCCGAACTCGTGAAGGCTTTGGAGACCAAGTGGGGCGTCACCGCCGCCGCTCCGGTCGCCGCCGCCGCCGCCGCCCCTGCTGGTGGTGGAGCCGCCGCCCCGGCTGCCGAAGCCAAGACCACCTTCGACGTGATCCTCGCCTCGGTGCCCGCCGACAAGAAGATCGGCGTCATCAAGGCCGTCCGCGAAGTGAAGGCCGGACTCGGCCTCGCCGAGGCCAAGGCCCTCGTCGAAGGCGCCCCGAAGACCGTTCTCGAAGGCGCCCCGAAGGCCGACGCCGACGCCGCCAAGAAGAAGCTCGAAGAGGCCGGCGGCAAGGTCGAGCTCAAGTAAGGCTCTGCCCTTTCAGCCTTGGCCGGTGGCCCACACGGTGCCGGCCAAGGCTTGTTTTCCTCCGCAGGCTTGGTCCGCTACCGGACCCAACCCTGGTCAAATTCCTATTGCTGGTTAAACCATCTCCGTTACGTTTTCCGGAGTCTTGAAATAATCGTCCAGTAAGACGAGTTCCGGCGAAGACAAATGTCATCGCCGGGCCTCGTCGTATTGTCTTTACGGCGGAATCAGTCCTTCCCGGCCGTCACCGCAGAAATCCGAGTTCACGAGGTCGCAATGGCAACGAAACACTCCGAGCGCATCAACTTCGGCAAGATCAAGGAAGTCATCGCCCCGCCGAACCTGATCGAGATCCAGCTCGACTCGTATCGCGAGTTCCTCCAGTCCGACATTTCTCCTTCGAAACGTCGCAACCTGGGGCTTCAGGCGGTCTTCACCGAGGTCTTCCCCATCGAAAGCTACGACGGGAAGACGGTCCTTGATTTCCACACCTACGACATCCAGGAGCCGAAGATCGATTGGCTCGAGTGCCTCCGCGAGGGACTCACCTACGGCGCCCCGCTCTATGTCACCTTCCTGCTGAAGGAGGAGAAGGGTACCAAGGAGGAGAAGGTGTTCATGGGCGAGATCCCGCTCATGACCCCTCAGGGGACGTTCGTCATCAATGGCGCCGAGCGTGTCATTGTCAGTCAGTTGCATCGCTCTCCCGGTCTCGCCTTCGAGACCACACAGCATCCCAACGGCAAGACGCTCCACAGCTTCCGCATCATCCCCGATCGTGGTTCCTGGTATGAAGCCCAGTTCGACACCAGTGATCTGCTGTACGTCTATCTCGACCGAAAGAAGCGCCGCCGGAAGTTCCTGACCACGACCTTCTTCCGTGCGCTGTTCACCCTGACGGAAGCCAAGTTCGACGCGGATCCCAAGACTTCTCCCGAGAAGCTGGGCGGCGATGGCGACATCCTGAACCTCTTCTACGCGATCAAGGAAGTCTCCGTGAAGGAGGCCGAGAAGTTGGAAGAGATCCAGAACCTGGTCCTGGTCGAGGACGCACTCGATCTGGACAAGGGCATCGTGGTGGCCCGCGCCTTCGAGCCGCTCTCCAAGGCGGTTGTGAAGCAGATCGCGGAGCTCGGCGTGAACAAGATCCGCGTCGTCGACACCTCGGTGGACGACGGCATCGTGATCAAGTGCCTCAAGAAGGATCCGACCAAGAACGCGGAAGAGGCCCTCAAGGACATCTATCGTCGCCTCCGGCCTGGGGATCCTCCCACCGCGGCCAACGCCAAGGCGCTCATCAAGCGCCTGTTCTTTGACGCCAAGCGGTACGACCTCGGTCGTGTCGGGCGTTACAAGATCAACCAGAAGCTCAATTTCAAGGACAACGGCGAGGATCGCATCCTGCGGGGACGCGACCTGCTGGAGGCCACCAAGTACCTGCTGCGCCTGAAGAAGGGCGAGGGCAGCGTCGATGACATCGACCATCTCGGTAGCCGCCGCATCCGTACTGTCGGCGAGTTGCTGGCCAACCAGTGCCGTGTCGGCCTGGCCCGGACCGAGCGTCTCGTGAAGGAGCGCATGACTCTGTTCGATCAGAGCCTGGACACGATGACGCCCCAGAAGCTCATCAATCCGAAGGCGCTGTCGGCCGTGGTCCGTGACTTCTTCGGCCGCAGCCAGTTGAGCCAGTTCATGGACCAGATCAATCCTCTGGCCGAACTGACCCACAAGCGCCGTCTGTCGGCCCTCGGGCCCGGGGGTCTCTCCCGCGACCGAGCCGGCTTCGAGGTTCGCGACGTGCATCCGTCGCACTACGGCCGCATCTGCCCGATCGAGACCCCGGAAGGTCCGAACATCGGTCTGATCGCCTCCCTGGCCACCTACGCCCGGGTGAACGACTTCGGCTTCATCGAGACTCCCTACCGCAAGGCGGAGGGTGGACGTGTGACCGGCCAGTTGGACTACCTCACCGGCGACCGCGAGGAAGGCTTCGTCATCGCCCAGGCGAACTCGCTGCTCGACGACAAGGGTCGCTTCATCGGCGACCGCGTCACCTGCCGTTGCAAGGGAGATTTCATCGACGTCGATCCGGACCGGGTCGACTACATGGACGTGTCTCCGAAGCAGTTGGTCTCGGTGGCCGCCGGCTTGATTCCGTTCTTGGAACACGACGACGCGAACCGCGCGCTGATGGGTTCCAACATGCAACGCCAAGGTGTGCCGCTCCTGGTCACCGAGGCTCCGTTGGTCGCCACCGGCCTTGAAGGTCGTGTCGCCCAGGATTCCCGCGCGGTCATCGTCGCGGAGGAGTCCGGCAAGGTGGCCAGCGTCAACGGCAGCCAGATCATCCTCACCAAGGATGGCAAGATCCCCGAGGGCAAGAAGCGCCTGCGCCATGCCCCCGAGGACGGCATCTGGATCTATCCGGTCCGGAAGTTCATGCGCTCGAACGCCGCCACCTGCATCAACCAGAAGATCTTGGTGGCCAAGGGTGAGTCGGTGAAAAAGGGGCAGGTTCTCGCCGACGGTCCCTGCACGCAGGGCGGAGAGCTCGCACTCGGCCGGAACGTGCTCGTCGCGTTCATGCCGTGGAACGGGTACAACTTCGAGGACGCGATCCTGATCTCGGAGAAGATCGTCAAGGACGACATCTTCACCTCGATCCACATCGACGAGTTCGAGGTGGTGGCCCGCGACACCAAGCTCGGGCCCGAGGAAATCACCCGCGACATCCCCAACCTGGGCGATGAAGCGCTCAAGAACTTGGGCATGGACGGCGTCATCCGCGTCGGCGCGGAAGTGAAGCCGGGCGACATCTTGGTCGGCAAGATCACGCCCAAGTCCGAGACCGAACTCGCTCCCGAGGAGCGCCTGCTTCGTGCCATCTTCGGCGAGAAGGCCGCGGACGTTAAGGACACTTCGCTGAAGGTTCCCTCGGGCACCTACGGCATCGTCATGGACGTCAAGGTCTCCTCGAAGAAGGAGAACGAGAAGGGCATCATGAAGGAGCCCAAGGACGCCCCGAAGAAGGTGGCCAAGGAGATCGAGGACGGCTTCAAGCAGAAGCGGACCGAGCTTCTGGACCAGCTTACCGAGGCCC
>CAIYXO010000383.1 GCA_903930165.1 uncultured Verrucomicrobiota bacterium
CGGAAGCGTGTCCTCCGGCACCTCGGATGGCACCTCGTGTTCTCGCTGCTGTTCTTCGTCGCGGGCCTGCTCGGCTTCCTCGCCTGCTGCGTCGGGTTGCTCGTGACACTGCCGGTTTCCCTCTGCGCGCTGCTCTACTGGTACGAGAACCTCTTCGGAAGACTGCGGCCCAGGTCCGTGACCGCCACGAACTGAGCCGGAATGGCCTGATGCGGAGGAGGACGGACCTCACGCAAATCCGCAAAGACGCAATGGTGATGGGCAACGGTGTCCTTGGCACCCATGGCACCCTTGGTCGTGAACCACCCCTGCGCCTCCGCGTCTCGGCGGAAGGAATCCTGCGAGGCCTCTGTTCTCCCGCGGAGGCGCGGAACGATTCCGATGGAACCGCCGGCGTTGAGCGCCTGAGCGGAACGATTCGATCGGAGCGACAACCGACCTCACGCAAACGGCGCCAAGACGCCAACGCGGCGCCGGAATTGGGACCCGCGGAGTGGATCACCATCAGGTGTCCGGTCCTGCCACGGTGGACCAGCGGTTTCCTCGCGGCTTCGCGGCTTTGCAGTTTTGCGTGCCAATCCCAACGGCATCGCTCCGGTTGAGACGCCGGGAGTCGTCCCCACACGGCTCGTCGGCTCGAAGCAAAGGTTCCTTCCGCATCGGACCCACCTACCAACCAAGTTGGGGATTGCCCGGCCCCGTCGTGAAGCGTACTTCGTACGCACACGTATGAACCAGCCGTCCCCTTCCCCGAAGCCCCTGGACCTGACCGCCTGGCTGGTGTTGGCCGTGGCGGCGATCGGGTTCCTCTTCGACACCTATGAGCTGCTGCTGCTGCCGTTGATCGCGGCGCCGGCGCTGTCGGAGATCCTGCAGCTTCCGGCGAACCATCCGGACGTGACGGCCTGGGTTGGACGGCTGCTCTGGATCGCGGCACTGAGCGGCGGCGTCTTCGGCCTGCTCGGCGGTTGGCTCACCGACCGGCTCGGGCGCAAGACGGTGCTCGCGCTGAGCATCGCCCTCTACTCGTTCTCGCCGGTCGCGGCGGCCCTGAGCACCTCGCTCGGATGGTTCGTGTTCTTCCGCTGCGCGACGTTCGTCGGCGTCTGCGTCGAGTTCGTGGCCGCGATCACCTGGCTCGCCGAGCTGTTCCCGGACAAGGGCCGCAAGGAGAAGGTCCTCGGATGGACCCAGGCCTTCGCCTCCGTCGGCGGCCTCTTCGTCACCGTGGTGAACGGATGGATCCTGACGCACTCCTCCTCGCTTCCCGCGCTTCCGATCCCGGAGCCGTTCAACTCGCACGCCGACTGGCGCTATACGCTGATCACGGGCCTCCTGCCGGCGATCCCCATCGCGCTGCTGCTGCCGTTCGTGCCGGAATCCCAGGCGTGGAAGGAACGCCGCGCGGCGGGCACGCTCCGGCGCGCGAGCTTCGGCGAGCTCTTCTCCCCGGCCCTGCGCCGCACGACCCTGGTCACCGCCGCGCTCTCGGCGTGCGCCTACGGCGTCGCCTTCGGCGCGCTCCAGCTGACGCCGACACGGATCGTGCCCGGTCTCTCGACGCTGGCGGAGCCGATCCAGGCGCTGCGGCCGCTGCAGAAGGAGGCCGCCGAGCTGAACGTGCAGCTGGACCAGGTCCGGCCCGCGTTCGACACCGCCGCGGCCGCCGTGCCGGGCCTGCGCGAACTCGCCGGGCAGCGGGCCAAGGTCCGCGTCGCGATGCGCGCCACCGCCCGTCCGCTCGCCGACACCAACACCCCGCCCGAGGCCCGGGCGGCGGTGGTGGACAAGCTCAAGGCCCTCACCAACCAGTTCACCCAGCTGGACGCGCGCCTGACCGAGTTGGCCGGCGGACGCGAGGAGGTCCGCAAGGCGGTGCTCGACCGCGAGAAGGTGCTCGGACAGCTCGGTGCCAACCGCGCGAAACAGGAAGTCCCCGACACCATCGTCAAGACCCGCGGCAAGGACATCCAGTTCTGGCAGGAGATGGGCGGCCTGGTCGGCCGTATCCTGCTCGCCCTGCTGCTCGCGACCGCGATGACCCGTGGAAACCTCCTCCGGCTCTTCCAGGTCCCCGGCCTGCTGGTGCTGCCGCTGACCTACCTCTGGCTCTACAAGGCCCAGCCCGAGGTGTTCCAATGGGGCATCTTCCTCGCGGGCCTGCTGACCGTCGCCCAGTTCAGCTACATGGGCGAATACCTGCCAAAGGTGTTCCCGATCCATCTCCGGGGCACCGGCGGCAGCTTCGCCACCAACGTGGGCGGACGCATGATCGGCACCTCCATGGCCTTCGTGACCACCAACCTGCTGGCCCCCATGCTCGGCGGCACGACCCCGGTCCATGTGGCCCAGGCCGCGGGCATCACCGCCACCGCGATGTTCGTGCTGGCGCTCGCCCTGTCCTTCTTCCTGCCGGAACCCAAGGCCAACGGCCCCGAATAAACCGGTTGCCCCCGGGCGTCCGACCCGACTTCCATCCCAATGCCCACCGTGACCGCCATGCGCTCCCTCCTGCTTCTCGGCCTCCTCGCCGCCGCCCGCCTCGTCGCGGGACCGGTCGATGAGATGACCCAGGCCGCCAACACCTTCCTCGCCG
The DNA here is from genome assembly GCA_903930165.1 of uncultured Verrucomicrobiota bacterium. Classification (GTDB taxonomy): domain Bacteria; phylum Verrucomicrobiota; class Verrucomicrobiia; order Limisphaerales; family UBA9464; genus SXXZ01. The sequence goes on from CAIYXO010000383.1 coordinate 2,597, forward strand.
CCCTCACCGAGGAACAACGTGCGGTCACCGTCTTCGAGTTCGGCGCCGACGAACGCGAGAACTGGCACTTCATCCCCAAGGAACGCAAGGGCGTCACCGTCGGCAGCCTGAAGCCGGCGCAGCAGAACCTCGCGTTCGCCCTGCTGTCCACGGGCCTCAGCCCGCGTGGGTTCAACAAGGCCGCGACCATCATGAGCCTGGAGCAGATCCTCCAGGAGATCGAGGGACCCAACCGCCGGTTCCCCCGCGATCCCCAGCTCTACCACATCTCGATCTTCGGCAAGCCCGACGCCAAGGGCACCTGGGGCTGGCGCTACGAGGGCCACCACATGTCGTTCAACTTCACCGTCGTGGACGGCAGGTTCGCCGCCGGTACCCCGACCTTCCTCGGCACCAACCCCGCCGAGGTCCGCACCGGTCCGCGCAAGGGCCTGCGCGTGCTCGCCGCCGAAGAGGACCTCGCCCGCTCGCTGATGGAGTCGCTCTCCCCGGAGCAGCGGAAGACCGCCGTGATCCTCGCGGCCGCGCCGGACGACATCCTCACCGTCGCCTCCCGCCGGGCCGAGATCGGCGAACCCAAGGGCATCGCCTACTCGGAACTCTCCCCGGAACAGCGGAACACCCTCGACGCCATCGTGTACGAATACGTCGGACGTCTCCGCGGTGAACTCGCAGCGGACGACATGCTCAAGATCCAGAAGGCGGGCCGCGACACGATCCGCTTCGGCTGGGCCGGTTCGCTGGAGCGCGGCAAGGCGCACTACTACCGCGTCCACGGTCCCACCTTCCTGCTCGAGTACGACAACACCCAGAACGACGCGAACCACGTCCACGCGGTCTGGCGGGACTTCTCCAACGACTTCGGCCGCGACCTGCTCGGCGAGCACCTGAAGAAGGACCATTCCGGCAAGTAGTCCGCGCTCCCCCACGCTTCCATGAAGGCCACGCCGATCCTCGTTCCGTTGCTCCTCGCGTCCGCGGTCCAGGCCGCCGACTGGCCTTCGTGGCGCGGTCCGGACGGCAACCAGGTCTCCCCCGAGAAGTCGTTTCCGCTCCGATGGAGCCGGTCCAAGGAGGGCTCGACCAACGTGGCGTGGCGCACACCGCTGCCCGAGCCGGGCAACTCGTCGCCCGTCGTGTCCGCCGGCCACGTGTACCTGGCCCAGCCGCTCGAGGACGGACGCCGTCGCGCCCTGATCGCCTTCGACGCCACCGGCGGACGTGAGCTGTGGCGCCAGGTCGTGGACCGCGAGGCGTCGGATCCGCGCCACGAGACCAATCCCCATTGCGCGGCCTCCCCGGCGGCGGACGCGGAGGGCGTGGTCGCCAGCTTCGCCGCGGCCGGCCTCGTCGCGGTTTCCCATGAGGGCAAGCTCCAGTGGAAGGCCGACCTCGGGCCGCAGGACCACTCCTGGGGCAGCGGCCCCTCGCCGGTGATCCTCGGGGACCGGGTGCTCGTGTACCACGGTCCCGGCTCGCACTCGGCGCTCCACGCACTCGATCGCAAGACCGGCAAGGTCCTATGGAAGACCGCCATCAAGGAGGTCCAGCCCGCCGAGCGCTTCGACGGGTTCGCCGGCAAGAGCGGCGGGATGATGGGATCCTTCAGCACGCCGCTTCCCGTGCGACATGAAGGACGCACCGAGGTGGTCCTCGCCGCCGGGAACCGCCTGCGCGCGTTCGCCCCGGACGACGGCCGCGAACTGTGGTCGATCGACGGCATGAACCCGCTGGTCTACACCTCCGCCAGCTTCGGCGAGGACACGATCGTCGCCATGGGCGGGTTCTTCGGCTCCACGATCATCGCGAAGCCGGGCGGCTCCGGCGACCGCACGTCCGAGCGGCTGTCCTACGAACGTCGCGCGAAGAAGCACCGGATCGGCTCCCCGATCATCCACCGCGGCCACGCCTACCTCGCGTCGACGGACGGATTCGCCCAGTGCGTCGACATCAGGACCGGCACGATGGTGTGGGAGGAGCGCCTCCCGGCGACCGGTTCCAACGGCGAGACCTGGGCCTCGATGACGCTCGCCGGCGACCGTCTGTACGTGGTGAACCGCTCGGGCGACACGCTGGTGGTGAAGGCGGCGCCGAAGTTCGAACTGCTCGCCAGCAACCCTGTGGGAGAGCTCTCCAACTCGACCTTGGCGATGTCCGATGGCCGGATCTTCCTCCGCACGCACGAGGCCCTGTACTGCATCGCCGAAGGAACAGCCCAGGCCGTCACGCGCTGAACCCATGTCATCCGCGAAGAACCCCGCCTTGGAACGCCTCGCCGGAACCCTCGGGCATCCCCGGCTTTCCCCGCTGCGCTTCGGTCCCGTTCTGCTGCGCTCCAACGGACCCGGCGTCTTCGAGTTGCTGCACGTGGAGGATGCCTCCACGGACCCGACCCGGCTGGCTGTGGTCGAGGTCGACGCCCTTGCCGTCCTCGCCACCAACGACCGCCAAGGCCGGTTCCGACCGAACAAGGCGTCTCCCGACCTCGTGGCCGGCTGGATCTGCCGTCCACGCGACCCGGAATCCCTCGGCGAGGCGCTCGAATCGCTGCTGCCGGGCGGCCTGTCGGACTGGTATGCGGCCCTGGATCCGGCATTGGGCGTCGTCAGCTACCGGGAGTTCGCCGACCGCCAGACCGGCATGTACCGGAACATCGCGTCGCTGAGCGATCCCGAGGCCTGCGAGGTCGCGAGGGCCTGCTGCGACGTCCGGTTCTGCCTGCGTCGCCGGCTTTGGCCCGTCGGTGAGATCGGCGTGGACGCCGCGGCTTCGAAGTCGGACGCCCCCTGCCTCGAACCCTGCGCGCTGCTGCTGGAGCTCGCCCGCCGTGCCCATCGGATGAGCCAGGAGGAGCGATCGACCCTGCACCTCGGCGAGACCGACCTCGCCTCGATCGCGGTGGCCCTGGACACGGCCATCGCCCATCCGCCGTCCGACCTGCGCGAAGGGGACCTCTCCAATCCCGCGCACCCGAGGCGTCTCCTGCTCCTGCGGGAGAAGCTGCTTCCCTGGCTGCCCGCTCCCGTCCGCGGCAAGGGGGAGTGAGGTCCGAAATCGCTTCGCCTCGCCCGCGGCAGACCGCTTCAATCCGCCCGTGCGCAATCCGATCATCGTCGCCCTCGACCTGCCGGCCGCAGACGCCGCCCTCGACCTGGCCCGCCGCGTCGCCCCCCACGTGGGCGCCTTCAAGGTGGGCAAGGAGCTCTTCGTCGCCGAAGGCCCCGACTTCGTCCGCCGCCTCCGCGGGACCGGCGCCAGCGTGTTCCTCGACCTCAAGTTCCACGACATCCCGAACACCGTGGCCAAGGCCGTCGCCTCGGCGGTCCGGCTCGACGTCCAGATGCTGACGGTCCACTGCTCCGGCGGCTCGGCGATGCTGCGTGCCGCGGAGGAATCGGCGCAGTCCACCGCCGCGACGCTCGGTCGCCCGGCCCCGCTGGTGCTCGGGGTGACGGTGCTGACCAGCATGGATGCCGCGGCCTTGGCCGAACTGGGCGGGGAGACCGACATCACCCGCCAGGTCGAACGCCTGGCCCGGCTGGCGGCCGGCGCGGGCATCCGCGGACTGGTCTGCTCGCCGCTGGAAATCACGCCGCTGCGGGCCTTCCTGCCGGGGTCGATGCAGCTGGTGACCCCGGGAATCCGGACGGGAGCGGAGAAGTCCGACGACCAGAAGCGGACCCTTGGACCGTCCGAGGCGATGACCGCCGGCGCGAGCTGGCTGGTGGTGGGCCGCCCGATCTACGCCGCGAAGGACCCGGTCGAGGCGGCGAAGGCCATCGCGGCGATGGCGATGGGTTCGCGCTGATTCCGGTTCAGCATTTCAAGCGCACCCGCAGCCGCTCCAGGTGATCGAGGATCTCCGGGGCTTCCTTCAATTCGGCCAACGGCTTGAGTTCACGCCGAATGTGGGTCCAGTCGATTTGGCCCTTCTGCCGGATCAGGATCCGTTCGACATCCGACCAGTCGTGGGGACGACCCGCGAAGACCTTCATAACCACGAGGTCCTCGGCCGTGCAGATTTGGAGGTAGACTCCGGGAAGGTATTCGTGCTTCCGAGCGCGGCGGGTCATCTGGTCCTCAAACGGAAACCCGCCAAGAGCCACGTCGATCGGGATCCCATCGACCGTGTTCAAGAGCAGGACCCTGTTTATTTCCGCAAATCCCGCCGCATCGGACACCCTGGGTTCAAATCGTTCAAGAAATGCCTCGATGACCGGGGCTTCATTCCCGAAACCGCAGAAGAGGGTGAGATCAATGTCCTTGGTCACCCTCGGCTCACCCCAGCGTTGAACCGCCACGCCCCCAATGAATGCAAACGCGAATTCACGCTCCTCGCACAGCGCTTGGGCGGCGATTGCGGCGTCTATCCACGGGAAGCGAGGTGCCATCGGAGGAAAAGCCTCTGCTGCTCCACCAGACCGGACAACCGGGAACCGGCGCCCATGTACCGGGCGGACTCGAAGGCTCCGGCGAGTTGCATCAACGCCTTGGGCGTCTCTGTCGCCTGCAGGTCGGCATCCCTCAGCTCCTGCATCGCCTCGCCCGCGTTCTTCCAGGTCTGCACCCAACGCTTCCCCTGGGCGACCTGTTCCGGGGTCCAGCCGGCCAGCGCGGAAGGCGGTGTTTCCATTTCCCGACACTATCGTCCCGCCGCCCGGCGGCCAAGCCCTCCAAACTTTCCTTTTGCCGGTCCACCGGCACGCCCTAGCCTGACGGCCTTTCGTATGTTCGAGCTCACCAACGAGGAGATCCGCCGGTACTCACGCCACCTCATCCTTCCCGAGGTCGGCATGGCGGGTCAGCGCAAGATCCGCAACACCTCCGTCCTCTGCATCGGCGCGGGCGGGCTCGGGTCCCCGATCGCCATGTACCTCGCCGCGGCCGGCATCGGCCGGCTCGGCATCGTCGACTTCGACACCGTCGACTACTCCAACCTCCAGCGGCAGATCCTCCACTCCGACGCCGACGTGGGCGTCTCCAAGGCCGACTCCGCCAAGGCTGCGATCCAGGCGCTCAACCCCAACGTCCAGGTCGACCTGCACAAGGTCCGCATCACCTCGGACAACGCCCTCGACCTCATCCGGCCCTACGACATCGTCGTGGACGGCACCGACAACTTCCCGACGCGCTACCTCACCAACGACGCCTGCGTCCTGCTGAAGAAGCCCAACGTCTACGGCTCGATCTTCCGCTTCGAGGGACAGGCCAGCGTGTTCGCCCCGCACCTCGGCGGGCCCTGCTACCGCTGCCTCTATCCCGAGCCCCCGCCGCCGGGCATGGTCCCGAGCTGCGCCGAGGGCGGCGTGCTGGGCGTCCTTCCCGGCATCATCGGCTGCATCCAGGCCACCGAGATCCTCAAGCTCGCTCTCGGCAAGGGCTCGACGCTCATCGGCCGTCTGCTCCTCTTCAACGCCCTGGACATGAAGTTCCGCGAGCTGAAGCTGCGGAAGGATCCCAAGTGCCCGATCTGCGGCCCGAACCCGACCGTCACCCAGCTCATCGACTACGAGGTGTTCTGCGGCGTCCTGCCCGAGCCCGTCGCCCCGGGGTCCAACCCCGACGAGGTCACGGTGCACGACATGAAGAAGGCGTTGGACAACCCGTCGCTCGGGATCCGCGTGATCGACGTCCGCGAGGCCGACGAACACCAGATCGCCCACGTTAAGGGCGTGCCCCTGCATCCCCTGAGCACGCTTCCGCAGCGCTTCACCGACCTCGACCCGAACGTGCAGTACTACGTCCACTGCAAGAGCGGCGTCCGCTCCATGAAGGCGCTCCGCTTCCTGCGCGAACAGGGATTCAAGTACGTGAAGAGCGTCAAGGGCGGCATCTCCGCCTGGGCCGACGAGATCGACCACAACGTGGCGAAGTACTGAGATGCCCGGGCACCCCCCGGGCCGTGGCGGACGACGTCCGTGGCCCGGGGTTAGTTGTCCGTTGTCTGTCGCCCGTTGCGGGCGCCTCCAACGCTTCAACGCTTCAACGCTTCACCCTTCCCCCCTCACCCGACGCCCACTATTGCCCCGGCATCTGGCGGGAGCTGA
>CAIYXO010000384.1 GCA_903930165.1 uncultured Verrucomicrobiota bacterium
AGACGAAAGATCGGAACCGGGGTCAGCGTGCTCGTGCTGCTGGGAGCGCTGCTCCCGATCGCCGTCCTGCTCCTCGCCGTCCTGCTCTATTTCTGGACAGCTCGCAGCGGGAACGGTTCGGGGACGGGCGGCATCGGGATGATCCCATTGGCCTTGTTCGGCCTCTTGATCGCGTTGGGAGTCGTTTCCCTGATCGTCGCCCGGGTGCGCAAGGGAGGTGCGGCGGGCAAGGTGTTGGCGCTGATGGTCGTGACGTTGCTGCTTCTCCTGATGGCCGTGCTCGGGTTGCTCGGAACCCGGAAGGTGGCCCGCGACCTCGGTCCGGGTGCCGGACTGGAGCGACTGTCGCCAACGGGCCCCATGGTCCTGGAATCGAACCTCCCGGTTCCTCCCCAACAGCATCCGCCCGGCGAGGTTCTGCAGACCCAGAACGGCTTCCGGCTGTCCCTGCCCGGATCGAGCCTCGCCACCTTCGAGTTCTCCATCCGGCAGGCCGACGACACCTGGCAACCGGTACCTTCGCTCACCGCGCTGGTGGCGACCGGCGAAGGCGGTCGCCACTGGGATTCACTATGGTGGGGAATCCGCCGCGGCAACGAATCCCACAACACGAACCAGCTCTGGTTCTGGACCGTGGGCGCCAACGAGGGGGGCGGCCAACCGCTGCCGCAGCTCGCCGACCACGGCACAAACTTCACGCACCACCTGGCCTACCGGGACACCCTCGACTGGTGGAATCTCGCCGTGCCGTCCCGGACCGAGATGGCGCCCGGAACCCGGAAGACGCTGACGCTCTTCCGAACGTTCGGCACCGCGACCGCGCGCGGTGGACAACCCAAGGAGGCCCGCATCGTCATCCGGTGTGAATCCCTGCCTCGAGGCCTTCAGGTCGCCCGCGGACAAAGCCTCGTCCAGGCCGGCTTGGCCGCACAGGCTTCGTTGGAGAAGCTGTTTCCCGCCACCAGCTCGGCGACAGGCGTTCCTCCCGGGTCCTCCGAATGAGCGACGGCGGCTGGGTGCGGTCGCGGGAGACCAACCGGCCGGCCGCAACCGCAGGCTTCCAACCACTGGCCCCCGATGCCCTGCCGTCTCCCTACCGGCAGGACGTGATGCGTCCGTGCCTGGGTTCAATCGGAGACACGCAGAAACCGACCGATTGGCAGATGGGGCCGAGAGGGTTCAACTAGTCCGCGTTGGGGAAGCGAGGAAGCAGTCCGCGAAAAGCCTGGAAGGCACGCCCTTGTCCGGGGCTGGTCACCGAGGGGAAAATGGCGGAGAGGGGGGGATTCGAACCCCCGTTACGGCTTTTGACCGTAAACCGGTTTAGCAAACCAGCGCCTTCAGCCACTCGGCCACCTCTCCACCGGGGCCGAAATTCCAGCACGCGACGCGCCCGGCGGTCAAGACAGGGTTCTCCATCACGCTTCCACCCTTCGCAGCGTTTTCCATCCGGCAGATCGCAGCCCGGCCGGCTTCCGCAGCCGTCCCTTCCCGAAGGAATGTCCCCGCGCCGACTCCCCTTCGGAATTTCCCCGCGCGCCGGACACGCACATCGCTTTCCCAGGCGATCATCGCAAATCGGGGAAAGAACCGTTGCCGCAGCCTTCCCGGAAGAGCCTCAGCCATCCTTGGCTGGACGATCACCTCGATCTGGATTCTGGTGATTTCGGGGAAGTCCGCGGTGCGGGCGCCCTGGTTCGCAGAACCCTCCACCTCCCAGTGCGTCCAGCCATGGGCCCCCATCTCCGACACCAGTGCCAAGACCGGTTCCCGGGCGGACTTCTCGCAGACGATGGTGACCCGGCTCACGGGATGGGTGACGAGGTTGGGGGTTCATGGCGTGGGCGGCAGGATCCCGCGGGCGAGCTCAAGGCAGGGAGGCAGAACCACGGTGAGGTTGAAGGGACAGGTGATCCCGAGCGAGGCGGTCAGGTTGAAGGTCGGATCGGCCTCCGGCAGCGACCACCGCATCTCGGCCGGCGCGGCCAGCAGGACGGCCGTGCCCCGGTCGAGGCGATGAAGCGGGCGAGCATCCGTCCCAACAGCGCGTGGAAGACCGGGGCGACCACCCCGAATCCCAGCGGAAAGGACCCCACCCTCCGCAGGTCGCCGAATCCCCAGGCCGTCACCATCCCCATCTCCGGGAGGAACAGGGCGAGAATGCCTTGGAACGGGGCGACATAGAGCCCGGCGGTCGTCTCCGCTCCCCTGGACCCGGTCGCCCATCCGATCAGCATTGCGCCGACCACCAGCACCACGCTGCGTCCAAGCAACGCCTCCTTCACCGCCTCACGGACCGTGGCCCACAGCGGATCCGCCCCGGGATCGCAGAGGCATCCCAGCACGACTCCCACGATGATCGCCGGGGCCTCCATGACGGCCAGGAAGGCCGAGGCGTATTCCTGGTACGGGAGGCGGATCTGTCGGAGGTAGTTGGTCGCGGCGAAGAAGGTCGCCGCGCTGACCGAGCCGTAGAGGGCGCTGATCGCGGCGGCGTCCACCGCTGTCAACCGGCCCAGGAACCGGAGAACCGGACAAGTCAGAAGCGGTATCGCCAAGCCGAGGGACATCGCCAGAAGCGTCGGTTTCCAAATCGTGGCCAGCCCGGCCTTGGAGATGGCCGAGCCTCCCTTGAACCCGATCGCAACCAGCAGGCAGATCGCAAGGGTCGCGTAAAGTGCTTCCGGGAACCGGAGGTCGCTCCTGGCCAGCGTTGCGACAACCCCCAGGACGAAAAACAGCACGGCCGGAGAAAGGAGATTCGCTGTCAGGGCAGAGACCAGTTCGGTGCTCATCAGGACCGCCACCGAAGGGAGCCGGATCCGGTTCGGCTCCCTTTTCGCAGCCCCCACGAAAGGCCCGGTTCCGGAAATCCGGAAGGGGTCGTTCAAGAACCAGGAGGTGCCGGATACACCTTGGGGGGATCGCCCCGGACACCTTTCGGCTTCCCCACGGGTCGGCCCGGTTTCACCCTTTTCCCCACGCATGAAACGCAGTGCACCGTCCAAGACCGCCCCGAAGGCGGCCAAGTCCTCCAAGGCCAAGCCTTCCGCCGCCGCCGAACGCGCCTTCTCCTCAATCGTCGTCGACGGCATCGAGCGGGCACCCAGCCGGGGGATGCTCTACGCCACCGGCTTCAAGAAGGAGGACTTCAGCAAGCCCCAGGTCGGCGTCGCCTCCACCTGGAGCATGGTCACGCCGTGCAACATGCACATCGACCAGCTCGCGGTCAGCGTCGCCCAGGGCATCAACGAGAACGGCGGCAAGGCGGTCGTCTTCAACACCATCACCATCTCCGACGGCATCTCGATGGGCACCGAGGGCATGAAGTA
>CAIYXO010000385.1 GCA_903930165.1 uncultured Verrucomicrobiota bacterium
ATGTCGCGGCTTGGCGGCCGCGGAGACGATGAAGCGGAAGGCGTCGGGAAGACGTGGCACCCTTGGTTCCCTTGGTTGTGAAACAAGCAGAGAGCTGGGAGCAGGGAGCGCTGAGCCAGCGGAAGGGGAGGATCGATCGAAATGGCGGACCGCAGCTTGGCAGCCGCGGCTACGGGCGACGGACCACTGACAACGGACAAATCTCAGACCGCATCTTCCTCCGTGTCCTCCGTGTCTCCGTGGCCAATCCCCGGAGACTCTCAGTCCTCCCGGGCCGTTCTCTCAACCGGCAGGTCGAGGAAGAGCTTCGGGAAGTACACTTCGCGTACCTGGATCGGAAAGGCCGGGTAGAGCAGACCCTTCGGACTCGACGTCTCGAAATAGCCCTCGGCCAGACCGCGCTTGATGATCTCCGCGGCGACGGTGCCCGCCTTGCCGGTGATTTCCTGCACCCGTGTGCGCGGGATCTCGCCTTCGTCGATGAGCGTCCTCACGACACTCATGATCGGTTCCCGATGACGCTGCAGTTCGTCGGCCTCGTACTGGAAATAGCGTTCCACCCGCTTTCTCAGCGCAGGCAACTCCAGGAGTCCGCTCATGAACCGGATCTGGTCGAGCAACGTTTCGAGGAAGAAGACACAGAAACCCGCGAGGGCCGCGTCGGACAGGTTTCCGCGTCCGTCGAGATCGGTTCGCCGCCGCTGGTCGGCATCCTCCAACGCGGCGAAGTAGGTCTGGCGATGACGGGCCAAGCCGCGGGAGAGCGTCCAGAGGCCACGCCCGTCGGTGCCGTGTCGGATCAGCAGGGCATGGGAGTGCAGACGGACCACACGTCCATTGCCGTCGCCGAACGGATGGATCCAAGCCAACCGGTGATGGGCGGCCGCGGCGAGCACCAGCCGATCCGTCGCCAATGCCTTGGGATCGCCATAGAACTCCTGGAACCGGGCCATGAACCGGGGCAACGCCTTGAAGTCGGGCGGCGTGTGGCGTCCGACCTCGACCATGAAGTCCCGGTACCGGCCGGGCGTAACCCGGTACGCGACGCCTTCACGCGTCCGCGACACATGGAGCGACTCGGGCATGCGATCGTAGAACTCCCGGTGCAGCCATGTGATGAACTCCGGCGAACAGACCTCCACGTCCTCGGAAGCCAGTCGTTCGACCATGCGCTTCTCCACGGCGATGTGGGCGACGCTCAACTGCTGGTTGTCCCTTTGGCTTGGATCGTCCGAGAACTCCTGGCGCATCGCCCGCTCGATGTCGCGGGGGATGGTTTTGTGTCCCTCGATGAGGTTGGAGTAGTAGCAGTTCATCTCCCGGACGAGCTGCGCCACCCGTCGGACGACGTGCGGGGAGTGAACCTGTCCTGTCAGGACCCCGGATGCCCGATGGATCTCGCAGGTCAGCTCCGCCAGATGCCCGGCCTTGGCCTGGGGCAACAGCGGCTCCATCGAATGAGGATGCTGGTAGGACTCCATGGAAACCTTCCCTCCGAAGATCCATCCGAAGATCCTCAAACGCGATCATAATGTTCCTGATGAGCGGTTTACGCGGTGCGATAAGCGCCTAATGGCACCGTATCCGAAGATCTCATCCAGCCGGAGATCCCTGAGGCCGAAGCCGTTGGCATGTCAGG
>CAIYXO010000386.1 GCA_903930165.1 uncultured Verrucomicrobiota bacterium
CGGACATAGTGGCTGTAGCGGGCGGGGTCCGTGGGCCAGTTGAAGTCGTATCGCACCAGACGGTCGGGCCAGAAGAGACCCACCTCGCCCGCCTGCATCCAGTAGACCAGCTGGTCGTTCAGGTTCTCGGTCTCGCGGACGGCGAAGAACCGGACGTTCTCGGAGCCGACGATCACGTGTCGGAAGAGGTAGGTCGCCGTGCCCGACTGGAGCACCGGCTCGGCACGGAGCGAACCCGCGTCGGCGACGTCGGATCCCGGATGGATCACGTCGCCGATCTCGATGGCCACGTCCGTGGCCTGGGCCTGCCGGATGACGTCCACGATCTCGAACCCGAGGAACTGGCGGCTGACACCGTCCTCGCGGCGGTCGCCGAGCAGTTCCACGAAGACGCGGCCTTCCCGGTTGTAGGCGAAGATCTGCCCCTGGCTCTGGTCGTACCAGATGGTGCGGGTCTCCTCGAGGCGGTTGGTCTCGACGATGGGGATCTGGCCGGCCTCGACCACCTCGCGGTCGACGCGGCTGGGGAGGTTGTTGTTGTAGACGATGTTCACGCCGCCGACCCGGGCATTGGGGACGACGACCGGCTTCCCGAGGGTGCGGTAGTTGCCCTCGGTCCAGTAGAGGCGCTTGGGAGCCTTGACCGGGCTGCCCGAGACCACGTAGCGGGTCGGGTTGATCCGGTAGTAGAAGCCCGACTGCAGGACGTAGGCCGAGGGGTTGGAGGAATAGTCCTGGGGCTGTGCCGCCGAGGCCTGGGCGCGCTTCCACTGGACCTCGATGGGGCCGGTCTGGACGGCGAAGACCTGCTGCGCATGGCGGCTCCAGTAGTAGGCGGCACCGACGTGGGAGTTCGTCGAGTGCGGTTCCGGAAGCCAGTACTCCTCGGGACGGATTCCGCGCTGGGAAAGGAGTAGACCGGTCTCGTCGGTCTCGGGCGGTTGGATGATCCCGCCGAACTGGAGGGACGGCAGGCGGCTGAACCAGGATCCGGCCACCTGGGCCGAGCGCAGGACGGCGACCACCTGCCCCGAGGCGTTCATGCCGCGCGGCAGGTCGAGCGCGATGGCGTTGCCGACGTAGTTTGATCCTGAAAGAAGCGTGGAGGTGCGCGGGGCGGCGATGGCGCCGAACGACCCGAAGGCAAGGTATTGCCCCGGGGTGGGCGACGTGATCGGAAGTCCGTCGAGGCTCTGCTGCTGCGCGGTGGGCGCCCGGCCGTCGGATCCGGCTGGGGTGCCGGCTGTCGACGATAGGGGCACGCCCCGCTGCGAGCTGAGGTTGATGCCTCGGGCGAAGGTCGTGTTGTACAGCGTCGCGTCGTTGCGGAGTTCCAGTGGGAACGTCTGCGCCGAGGCCGCGGTCGCGCCCGCGGCCAAGGCGGCCGCCAGGACACGAAGCCGTCGAAGGAATGGTTTCATGGCTTTCGGTTCGGGCCGTGGGTTGCCGGGTTCACCGCGTTCAGCGTGTGCGCATGATGAAGGCCAGCGCGTAGTACGGCGGGCGGTTCTCGTGCGGTTGGCTTCCACCCGTGGAGGAGGTCACCTGGGTGGCGTTGTCGGCGCCGGAGCCGATGTTGCCCCACCGGAGGGAGAGGTAGTCGTTGCCGTCGCCCTCGGTGTCCCAGCCGCCGTCGGGGTCGCCGATGTAGCGTCCCGCCGGTCGGTGGTTGTGGGAGGGCATCTCTGCGATGGTCAGGGTGTGCTGTTCCTCGCCGCCCGTGTTTCCGGGGGTGTAGCGGGTGAGTCCGGAGGGACCGGTGGTGCCGCTCGCCCCGACCACGAAGCGGGAACGCAGGTCCGGCGTGGAATTGGCTCCGTCGCACAGGGCCCATCCCGACGGGATGTTGGCCACCGAGCCGGACCACATGATGATGCCGCCGATCGGGATCGTGCCGTCGCCGACGAAGCGGGTGGCGGTGACCACGCCGTTCACGTCGAGCGTCGACGCCGGGGCGGTGTCCTTGCCGATCGACACGGAACCGCCGCGGGGCTGGATTGCGATGACGCCGGCGTTGCCGTTGTCGACGGCCTCGATGAGCCCCTGGGCCATCACGCCCGGCTGGAAACGGTATCCGAGCTGGAGCGCGTAGTTGGGGCTGTTGAGGGTCGTGTCGGTGATGTTCAGCTGCTTGAGCGCCGCGGAACTGGTCGGCCGGGTGCCGGCGACGCGCATGC
>CAIYXO010000387.1 GCA_903930165.1 uncultured Verrucomicrobiota bacterium
GTGAGCGGGCGGAGGAGGGTCATGGGGACCAGTTCGGCGGGGAAACCGGCTCCGCGAAGGACCGGTTCGAGGGTCCGGGTGATCCATTCGATCCCACCGGCGCCGCGGAGCGCGCCGATGGCCACCAGCATCGCCACGAGGTAGGGGATGATGCGGGTGGCGGTGGCGAAGCCTTCCTTGGCGCCTTCGACGAACTCCTCGTAGGCACGAAGGCCCTTCAGCGTTCCGTAGACCGGGATCGCCACGAACAGGAAGGGCAGGGCCACCACCGAGACCGCCTCGATCAGCCGGACCAGCAGGGGACCTTCTGCGGAGCCAGCCGCAGGAGCAAAAAGGATCTGGGCCGCGAAACCGGCGAACACCAGCACCAGGAGTCCGAAGAGCAGACGGCGGCCGGTGGAAAGCGGTTCCGTGTTGGCCGTGGTGAGGAGGGTGGAGTCCGAAGTCGCCGCTCCAGAGGATGCGGGATCCGAGGCGGATGACGCGTTCCCTGCGGGCGTCCGGAACCATCGCAGGCCCCGGGTGAGACGGACGACGGCGAGTCCGGTGGCCGAGGAGCAGGCCGTCGCGAGCAGCGTCGTGCCGATGATCGCGGTGGGGTTGGCCGAACCGTTGGCGGCGAGTATGGCGATGGCCGTGGTGGGGATGAGTTGGACCGATCCGGTGTTGATCGCGAGGAAGGTGCACATCGCGTCGGAGGCGGTGTCGGGATGGCGGTTCAACGATTGGAGATCGCGCATGGCCCGCAGGCCGAGGGGGGTGGCGGCATTGGTCAGGCCGAGCGCGTTGGCGGCGATGTTCAGGACCATGCTTCCCATGGCCGGATGGGATTCCGGGACCTCGGGAAAGAGGCGACGAAGCAGCGGACGCAGCAGCGAGGCGACGGACTGGACCATGCCGGAACGCTCGGCGAGGCGCATCAGCCCCAACCAGAGCGTCATCACGCCGATCAGCCCGAAGGCCACCGTCACGGAGGTCTCGGCGCCCTTCAGCGCACCGTCGGTCAGTCCGGCGAGGCGTCCGGTGACACCCGCAACCAAGGCGGCCACGGTGAGGATTCCCAGCCAGATCCAGTTGAGCATCGCGTGCGATCCTAGGCTCCGGGTCTCGGGAATGACGATGCGGGAATGGCGGCCGTACGACATTCGGAAATCTGGCATCCACTTCGGCCGGGGCAGCGGGCATGCTCCTTCCAGAAATGCTGACTGTTTCGAACGTGGCGAAGGGATACGGCGGGCGGACTCTGTTCGAGGACGCCTCGCTCCAATTCAACCGGCAGGACCGGCTCGGGCTGGTCGGGCCCAACGGGGCGGGCAAGTCCACCCTCTTCAAGCTTATCCTGAGGCAGGAGGATCCCGACGAGGGATTGGTGACCTTCCAGAGGGGGGTGACCGTCGGCTTCCTCCCGCAGGAAAGCGCGCCAATCGGCGAGGAGAGCGTCCTGGAGCTGGCCACCAGCTTCCATGATCCGGGGACGACCTCGGACGACTACCACTTTTACGCAGACGGCCCGGCGATCGCGAAGGCCAAGCGGCTGCTGAAGGGATTGGCCTTCCGGGAGTCGGATTACGAACGGCCGGCGAGGGAGCTTTCGGGCGGTTGGGTGATGCGGGCGCATCTGGCGCGGTTGCTGGTCCAGGAGCCGGACATCCTGATGCTGGACGAGCCGACGAACCACTTGGACCTGGAGACGTTGCTCTGGTTCCAGAACTACCTGCGGAACTACGCCGGGGCGATCCTGGTGATCTCCCATGACCGGGAGTTCCTGAACCAGTTGGTCACGGGCATCATCGAGATCCGCAACCAGCGACTTTATCGTTACACGGGCAATTACGACACCTTCCTCGAACAGAGGGAAGCCCAGCAGGAGCAGCAATTGGCGGCCTTCAAGAACCAGCAGCGCGAGATCGGCCGCCTGATGGATTTCGTGAACCGGTTCCGCGCCAAGAACACCACGGCCACGCGGGCGCAGGCCAAGCTGAAGCAGATCGACCGCATGGAGAAGGTGAACGCCCCGGAGCAGGCGGCTTCCACCGTCGACTTCGCGTTTCCGCAGCCGGAGCAGAGCGGCCAGCGGGTCATCACGCTCAAGGGCGTGGACTTCGCCTATGGCGAGAACGTCATCTACACCGGACTGGGTTTCGAGTCGCAGCGGGGTGACCGCACGGTGCTCGTGGGACCCAACGGCGCCGGAAAATCCACCCTCCTCAAGCTGCTGGCGGGAGTGCTGGTTCCGCAGTCCGGGGAACGCGACCTCGGGCTTCGGGTGAAGGTGGGCTACTTCTCCCAGTACCGGACCGAGATGCTCCAGCCGCAGCGCACCGTGCTCGAGGAGGCCAGCGACACGCCGGCACGCGTCACCGAGTTGTACATCCGTTCGCTGTTGGGGTGCTTCCTTTTCCGGGACGACGACGTGTTCAAGAAGGTGTCGGTGCTGAGCGGTGGAGAGAAGACCCGGCTCGCGCTGGTCAAGCTGCTGCTCGATCCCCCGAACCTCCTGCTGATGGACGAGCCGACCACGCACCTCGACATCCCGAGCATCGACGCCCTCGTCGCGGCCCTGAGCGAGTTCA
>CAIYXO010000388.1 GCA_903930165.1 uncultured Verrucomicrobiota bacterium
ACAACCTCGCCGAGAAGGCCACGGCGGCCGTCCGCAACTCCTCCAAACTGGACCAGGTCCATCAGGTTTTCGAAGAGGTTGCGGCCCGCGTTGAGGGTCCGGCCTCGATGTTGTCGGAAGGCATCCTTTTGCGTTTGGCCTCCCGCAAGGTGGGAGCCCCGGAGGCGAGGGAATCGGCGTCGGCATCGTTGGATGCCGGATGGAAGGATGCTCGTCGTCGGGTGCAGATCCTCAAGGCGGCCGGTGAGGTCCGGGATTCTTCCCGTGCAGCCCTGTTCGTGGCGGCGCTGGACGACGCCGATCCGGAGGTGGCCAAGGCCGCCAAGGAAACGGTGGCCAAGCTGAAGATCGACCCCGAGAGGTTCCGCCGCGAGGCGACCGCGAAGAAGGTCGGAGAGCTGTCCGTCGAGGAAGTGTTGGGCCAGGTCGTCGCAACCAAGGGGGAAATCCCGAGGGGCGAACAGCTCTTCTCGCAGGTCGGCTGCAACGGCTGCCATACCGTGCGGCCGGACGAGCCGTTGAAGGGGCCGTACCTCGGGACCATCGCGACCATCTACAAGCGCCGCGAGCTGGCCGAGGCGATCCTGGTTCCCAACAAGACGCTGGCCCAGGGCTTCGTCGCGAACCACTTCGAGCTGAAGGACGGCACGGAGATCGACGGCTTCGTCGTCCGGGAGGCGGCGGACCAGGTCACGGTCCGGACCATCGCGGCCGCGGAGATGACGGTGCCGGTCGCGCAGATCGCCAAGCGGGAGCGCCAGGACCGTTCGCTGATGCCCGAAGGGCTGGCGGCCGGACTGACGCTCGGCGAGTTCGCCTCCCTGCTGGACTACCTCGAGCAGTTGTCGAAGGCGAAGTGACGACCCGCTGGAGCGGGGGCGGCGCTCCGTCCGCCGGGGACGAAGCGCGCCCTCATCGTGGGTGCGGAATCGAGAGCGGCAGGAGTCCAGGATGGCAAGGTCCGGTTGGCTGCTGTTCGGAAGGAGCCGTTTCGACCTTCCAGGAATTGGGGAGCGGCGGCGGGCCGGACCGAAACAGGAGCCGGGCCAGTTCGTGCATCTGGCGGTCTGCGGCTTCCCCGTCCGTGGCGTAGGAGATCCAGACGGAAGCGCACAGGGGTTTCGGGGCTGTCGCAACGCAGGTGATCCGCCAAACCCGGAGGCCTTCCCTGCGGGCGTCGAGGACCATCCGGAAACGGAGGATCTCGTTCAGGAGAGCCCCCGCGGGCAGCGCGTCTCGTCCGAGCGGACTCTCGTTGTCGATGGCCGCGTCGAGTTCCCGCCGGGTTCCCTCGACGTCGCCGCGGTGCCATGCAAGACGGGCGAGGCCGACGTGGGCCTCTGGATGGAACCCCTCCCCAAGGACCCTCCGGAGCCAGCCTTCCGCCTGTTCGTCGAGCCGGAGTTGTTCATGGATCTGGGCCAGTCGGATCCCGGATCTTCCGTCCGGCGCGGCGGCGAGGTGGATTGCGGACCACTCCCGTGCCGGGTCCTGCTCGCCACGGAGCAGGTGGGCTTGGACCCGATCCAGGGAAAGGAGATGGGACGAGCGACAGAGGGTTTCATCCGTGGCAAGGATCGCGAGCGCCTCCCTGGGCCGCCCCGCCGCGAGGAACAACTCCGAAACCAGATGGATTTCCCTGTCGTTGCCGGGACGGAAGGTCCCTTGGTTCCAAAGGGCGATCGCGGTCTCGAAGCGGCCCCGCTGCCGGTGCGCCGTGAGGAGCAGCGTTTTGAGAATCGGCTCGTTGGGCCGGCGTCGACGGCACAGTTCCAGGGCCGCGGCGGCTTCCCCGGAATTCGAGAGCAGCAGATGGGTCCAGGCTTCGGTCCAGGCCGTGCCGAA
>CAIYXO010000389.1 GCA_903930165.1 uncultured Verrucomicrobiota bacterium
CGCGAACCCGCTTCCCTACAACACGGACGCTTGGGACGGATATGGCCGCGAGCGTGAGACTCTGCTGCAGACCGCCGCGGGCCTCGGCAAGAAGATGGTCGTGTTCTCGGGCGACACCCACAACGCCTGGGCCAGCACGCTGAAGACCTTCGCCCCCGGGCCCGGTGGACTTCCCGCCGGCACGATCGCCGGATTCGAATTCGGAGGACCCGGCGTCTCCTCGCCGGGCATCGAACGCTACTTCCCGGGACAGCAGGACATCCTCCGCGACCTGTTCCTCGGCTACAGCCCGAACCTGAAGTTCTCCAACCTCGCCGACCGCGGCTTCCTCGACGTCACCTTCACCCCGGAAGTCGTCACCACGAAGTACTACCTCCGTCGTCGCGCAGCGGACCAGCGCCAGTGGCTCGTGGAGACCCTTTCCGGTGCCACGCCCGCCACGGTCGCGCGGCAGGCGCCGACCACCGAGAACGACGACTTCCGTCTACAGATCCTCCACGCCTCCGACATGGAGGCCGACGTGTTGACCCTCGAGACCGCGCCGCGCTTCGCCGCGCTCGTCGACCGTCTCGAGGACAACCCCACGGTGGACGCCTCCCTCACCGTCGCCGCCGGCGACCTCTTCATCCCGGGCGCCTTCCTCTCCGCGGGCAACGACCCCTCCACCGTCGCGTCGCTGAAGGTCGCGTTCGGAGAGCTGTTCGGCTTCAACGCCACCGGCACCAACAGCGATCTCCGCGAGAGCGCCGGACGGCCTGACATCGCCATCCTCAACGCCATCGGCATCGACGTCGCCAGCATCGGCAACCACGAGTTCGACCTCGGTCCCACCGAGTTCGCGAGCATCGTCCTGCCCGACGTCCGGGCCGGCGGCCTGTCGCGTCTCCGCCACTACGGCGCCGCCTTCCCGCTCCTGAGCGCGAACCTCGACTTCGGTTCGGTGCCCGCCGCCGAGTCCGCCCTCGCGGCGCGGTCCACCGCCGCCATCCTCCCGGCCTCCCGGTTCCGCGCCAATCCCGCGACCGACGCCTCCTACGTCAGCACCGCGGCCACGAACATCGCCCTCCATCCCAAGATCGCCCGCGCCACCATCGTGGAGCGTGGCGGTGAGAAGATCGGCGTGCTCGGTGTCACACCGCCGGACCTCGCCAACATCTCCTCGCCCGGCTCGGTGCGCGTCACCGGTCCGCAGGGCTCCGCGGTGGTCAGCCCCCGCACCTACGACATCGCCGCCCTCGCCGCGCACCTCCAGCCGGTCGTGGACGCCCTCCGCGCCGCCGGCTGCAACAAGATCGTCCTCTCCTCCCAGCTCCAGCAGGTCGACAACGAGAAGGCGCTCGCCCAGGCCCTCGACGGCGTGGATGTCATCGTCGCCGGCGGCTCCGGGACGATCTACGTGAACGACCGGGCCAACCTGCTCCCCGGCGACACCGCCGCGGGCCGGTATCCGTTCCTCACCACCGACAAGATGGGCCGCCGCGTCGCGGTGGTCAGCACCGACGGCCAGTACCAGTACCTCGGCCAGCTCGTCGTCGACTTCGACGGCAATGGCGACGTCCTCGGCGTCTCCGGTGACACCCTGCCCGCCACCGCGGCCAAGGTCGCCGCAATTTGGGGTTCCGGGGATCCCTTCTCCCCGGGCACCCGCGGCGCCGCGGTCAAGGCCCTGACCGAAGCCGTCGGCGCCGTCATCAATTCCAAGGACGGCCTCATCCTCGGTCGTTCCTCGGTCTACCTAGAAGGCCGGCGCACGACGGTCCGCCAGCAGGAGTCGAACTTCGGCGACCTCTCCGCCGACGCGAACCTCTGGTACGCCCGCCAGTACGACCCCTCGGTCGCCGTCTCGATCAAGAACGGCGGCGGCATCCGCAACTCCATCGGTTCCACCGGTCCGGGCGGCGAGCTGCTCCCCACCCGTGCCAACCCGTCCGCGGGCAAGCTCGCCGGCGACATCAGCCGCCTCGACGTGGAGGACTCGCTGAAGTTCAACAACGCGCTGACGCTGGTCACGGTGAAGGCCTCGCAGCTGAAGATGCTGCTCGAACACGGCGTCGCGGCCAGCACCGGCACCGGCGCCGACCGGGCCACGCCCGGCCAGTTCCCGCAGTTGGGCGGCCTGGTC
>CAIYXO010000390.1 GCA_903930165.1 uncultured Verrucomicrobiota bacterium
GAGGGAAAAGAGAAGCCGGCGGCGGTTCACGGGGTCATCCGTAGCACTTCGCCGCCGGCTTGCATCCGGCAAATCGACCGATTCGGTCAGGCCTTGTCCTGGATCAGCTCACGCCGGGCGCCTCCCAGCAGGCGTTCCACGAAGTTCGTGGTGTAGCTGCCACGGCGGAAATCGGGGTCCTGGAGGATCGCCATCTCGAAGGGGATGGTGGTCTTGATGCCCGTGATCATGAATTCGCCGAGGGCGCGGGTCATCTTGTTCAGGGCGTCGGTCCGGTCGCGGCCGATGGCGATCAGCTTGCCGACCATCGAGTCGTAGTAGGGCGGGATCGTGTATCCGGCGTAGGCGTGTGAATCCAAGCGGATCCCGCCGCCCCCGGGCGGGTAGTAGATCTCGATCCGGCCGGGGCTGGGCCGGAAATCGTTGAACGGATCCTCGGCGTTGATCCGGCACTCGATCGCGTGGCCACGGACGGTCACGTCGCTCTGGCTCAAGGTCAGCTTCTCGCCGGAGGCGATGAGGATCTGCTGCTTCACCAGGTCCACTCCGGTCACCTCCTCGGTGATCGGGTGTTCGACCTGGATGCGCTTGTTGACCTCGAGGAAGTAGAAGTTGCCGGCGTCGTCGACGATGAACTCGACGGTTCCGGCGTTGGTATAGCCGGCCATCTCCGCGATGCGCAGCGCGGCCTTGCCCATCTTCTTGCGCAGGTCCTTGAGGTCCTTGCGGTCCAACAGCGGGGAGGGGGTTTCCTCGATCAGCTTCTGGTTCCGGCGCTGGATCGAGCAGTCGCGCTCGCCGAGATGGATGATGTTGCCCCGGTTGTCGCCGAGGATCTGGAACTCGATGTGGTGGGGGTTCTCGATGAACTTCTCGATGTAGACCCCGGAGTTGCCGAAGGCCTTTTCCGCCTCGGAACGGGCGGTGTGATAGCCCTTGATCAGGGAGATGTCGTTGTGGGCGGCACGCATTCCGCGGCCGCCGCCACCGGCGATCGCCTTGATCATCACCGGATACCCGATGCGCTTGGCCACGGCCAGCGCCTCCTGCTCGGACTCGACCAGCCCCTCGGAGCCGGGAGGCGTCGGAACGCCGGCCTTCTTGGCCAGGTTGCGCGAGCTGGACTTGTCGTGCAGGGCGTTCATGGCCGCGGAACGCGGCCCGATGAACCGGATGTTGCAGCTCTCGCAGACGTCCGCGAAGTGCGCGTTCTCGCTGAGGAATCCGTAGCCCGGGTGGATCGCGTCGACGTCGGTGATCTCCGCGGCGGAGATCAGCCGGTCGATCCGCAGGTAGCTGTCGGTCGACGGTCCGTCGCCGATGCAGACGGCCTCGTCGGCCACCTGCACATGCATCGAGTTGGCGTCCGCCTTGGAATAGACGGCCACCGTCTTGATGTTGAGCTCCCGGCACGCACGGATGATCCGCATGGCGATCTCGCCGCGGTTCGCGATCAGGATTTTTTCGAACATGTGTGAGAAAGGGTCGGATGTCCGGACTGCGTCGCGGGAATCTCCCGCAAGACCGCATCGGACGGATTTCCGGCCGGAAGTCCGGTCAGAGAGGGCGGATCTTAAACAAAGTCTGGCCGAACTCCACCGGTTTGCCGTTCTCGGCCACGATCGCCGTGATCACACCGCGGGTCTCGGCCTTGATCTCGTTCATCACCTTCATCGCCTCGATGATGCAGACCACCGTGTCGGGGCCGACTTCGCTGCCGACGTCCGCATAGGGGGCGGCATCCGGGGAAGGCGTGCGATAGAACGTGCCGATCATCGGGCTCTTGATCTCGGCGTCACCGGATCCGGAGGGCAAGGCGGGAGCGGATGCCTGGGTGGATGCCGCTGCGGAAGCCTGACGGGACAAGGCGGCGAAGGCGGTCAGCTCGGGGTCGTCCACAGGCGTCACCGCCGGGCCAACCACATGGCCGATCGGCCGCTTGAGCTTGATCTTGAATTCCTTCTCCTCGAGTTCGAACTCCGAGAGGGAGTTCTTCTTCATCAGGTCGATGATCGCCTTGATCTCTTTCAGGTCCACGGTGCGGTTTCTTTCAGCAAGCACCCCCACGGGCGGGTGCTTTCGGATTCGTTGGGGAAAATCGGCCTTTGGGCGGTTCGGAAGTCGCGCCGGAACCAAAGACCTTCGATGCGCGGAAACTAGGGATGTGTCGGGAAACGCGTCAAGAACCACTTCTACC
>CAIYXO010000391.1 GCA_903930165.1 uncultured Verrucomicrobiota bacterium
GCCACCTTCAGGATGTTCGGGATGAGGTGGGTCTCGATCCGGTGGTGCTCGCCGAACCGTGCGCTCGCACCGGCGGCGTTGAAGTAGCGGAAGGCGACGAACTCGACCTTGTGGATCTCGCGATACCACGACAGGATCTTCTCGAACATCAGCTTCGACTCGCCGTAGGGATTGACGGGCTTCTGCGGAAGCGACTCGTCCATGGGCATCTTCTCCGGGATCCCATAGGTCGCGCAGGTCGAGCTGAACACGAACTTGCGGACGCCCGCGGCGACGCAGGCATCGAGGAGGTTGACGCCCCCGGCGACGTTGTTCCGGAAGTACTTCGAGGGGTTGGTCATGGACTCCCCGACCAACGCGTGCGCTGCGAAATGGATCACCGCCTCGGGTCGTGCGGCCGCGATGGCGTCGGCGATGACCTGTCGGTCGTTGAAGTCGCCCTGGACGAAGCCGGCCCGCGGATCCACCGCCGACCTGTGGCCCTCGCAGAGGTTGTCGAAGACCGTGACCGAATGGCCGGCGTCGAGGAGCTCCTCGACGCAAACCGAACCGATGTACCCGGCGCCGCCGGTGACGAAGACGTTCATTTCCTGGGAGATTAAATCCGATCCTCCGGCAATCCAATGCCGGGTTCTGTTCGTGGACCCGGAATGGCCGTTGCCGTTCAACCCGGCCGCTACGTCCTTTGGCGGAGGGCTTCCACCTCCACTTTTCGCTTCCAGCGACGGAGGCGCTCAGGCTGGCATCGGCGCGATGGCCGCGTCTCCCTCCGCCGAACGCCCCCTATCCGCCAACGAAACACGACGCCTGCTGGCGAAGGCGGGAGCCTGCCTGGTGCTCATTGCGGCCTTGGTGCTGACCAGCGTCGTGGCCGTCGCCTTCGCGCTCCTCCTGGAGGCGGCACTCGGCCTGGTGCTCCTGAGGTTCGGGATCGGAATCTGGCTGCTTCGTTGGATGGAGGGGGACCTCCGCGTGCTCTGGATCCTGATCCGAAGCCTCGGCCGCGGGGCGAAGCGCGGACCTCAGATGACCTTGGCCGAGCAGGATGCACCCGGGCTCCACTCCACGGTCCGGAGGATCTGCCAACGGATGGGAGCAACCCCACCCCAAAGGATTGTCCTGGAGATGGGGGCTACGGCCTGGATCCGGCTCGAGGGTTGGATCACCGGTCACGGCCGCTCGGTCCTCGGCGTCGGGCACGACCTGTTGGCGGCATTGAGCGTCGACGAGGTGGAGGCCGTTCTCGCCCACGAGGTCGCCCATGCGCTGAGGGTCAACCGCGGCTTCAGGAACACATTCTTCGGAGCCGCACGGCGCTGCGCGACGCTCTGCGTGGGCCTGGAGAACGAATGCGCACGCCGCCGCGCCGAGAATCGCCCGGAAGCTCTCGCCGAACTCATCCTGATGGCGGCCGAGCCGTTGTGCCGCTGGACCCATCGCCTGCTCGCGTCCGCGTCCAGGCAGGACGAGTTCGAAGCCGACCGCGAGGCCGCACTGAATTTCGGATCGGACCGTTTCGGGTCCGCCCTGCTTCGACTGGAAGCGGCTTCTGCGGCGCTCGGCCGACTCACCGACCAGGAACGCCTCGCCCGACTCGAGATGGGTGAAGGATTCTCGCAATGGCTCTCCGAACTGGTCGCGAAGGGCCAACCGGCCGGCCGGCCCGGAGAGGAGGCTTCCACACCCGATCCGTTCTCGACCCATCCGACGAACGACGCCCGCATCGCCGCCATCGCCAACATCCCGGGACGTCCTGAGCCGGACCCAAGGGTTCCCGGCTCCGTGTTCCTCTCCGATGCCGAGGACCTGGTCCGGCGCCTCGTGCAGTCGAGGCGCGAGGAGCTTGCGCGCCTGGAGCGCGAGGACATCCGGGCTCATGCCCGGTCCTTCCATCGTGCCCGCGGGGTCCTGACCTTCCGTCTTCCAGCCTGGGTTCCCTGGACCGTGGCCGGGATCTCCGTCCTCGTGATCCTGGTCCCCTGGTTCCTGCCCACCCAAGACGATTCGGTCCCAACCACTTCGTTCTACGGCTTCGTCCTTCTCGCAGCCGCCGCCTTCCTCCAGTTGCTGGTCTACCGGGAAAGATGGTCGCCCCCGATCCCGGAGTACCGCGCCCTGTGCGAGGGAGACCCCGATCTCAAAGGCGCTCCGGACCTGTCGGAAGTCGAGCGCCGAATCACCCAGGAGCTGGAACAACGGATCCATCCGGGACAGGGGCGATCCCAGCCGCAGTCGGAACGTCGGCGACGCCTGCTCGAGGAGGCGCACTCGGCCCTGACCCACTGCCGCTACCTCAGGGCCTACACGGCCGGAAGGATGCTGGCCCAGGACGGCTCCAACAAACCGGAGGACCTGATGATACTCGCCGTCGGCTCCGGAGCCCTGGGAATGGCGGAGCAGGCCTACCGCTTCCTGAGGACCCTCCGATCGAAGTCCGGACTGTGCACGTTCGGCACGGCCTGGA
>CAIYXO010000392.1 GCA_903930165.1 uncultured Verrucomicrobiota bacterium
GAGAACTCGAATCCCTCCAGCCGGCTCCAGCCGCTGGTGCGCGTCCAGGCCGACCAGGTCGCCGGCAGGTCCGTTCCGGAAGCCCCAAGGGCGAGAAGGTACAGCAGCATCCCCTCGTTGTAGCCCCGCCATCGGCTCCGGATGAAACCCTTCTCCGGATGCCAGCCCATGGAAAAGGTGTCCTCGCCGTCCGTCATCCAGGACCAGTCCACGCGTGCGACCAGGCGCTCCGCCAGGTCCCGGATCTCACGCTCCACGGGAAGGTCGCCTTGGAAGAAGGCCCGGGCATCCAGCACCCCGCCGAGGAACAGCACGGTGTCGATCGAGGACAGCTCGCACTTCCAGGCCCGGAGGCCGGTGTCCATCTCGAGGAAGTGGTAGAACCACCCGCGATGGCCTGCGGTCCCGGAGGCCCCGGGACCCTGCGGCAACTCCAGGAAGGTCCGGAGGGTGGTGCGGACCCGTTCTGCGGCGGCCGCGCGGTCCCACCAGCCGCATTCCACGGCCGTGACATGGGCGGAAAGCCCGAAGCCCACCGCGGCGATGCTGCACTTGGAGTCCCGGCGGGTGCGGTCGCGCACCAGGCCGTTCCGCGGATTGGCCTCGAAACGGAAGTAGTCGAACGCCGCCGCGGAAATCAGGTCGAGGAAGGCCTCGTCGTCCCCGAAGGCCCCGGGCGTTGCCGTGCCCCAGGGACCGGAGGTTCCGTCCGGCGCGACGACCCGGTACTCGTAGGCGATGCCGTTGGTGACGGACACATCGGCCCAGGCAGGGGCGGGAAGGCCTCGGCGGACCACCGACCCCGAAGCCTCGTTCCCGGCACCCGCCAGGCGGCGTTCGACGCGGAAGGGCCCGGCGGCGGCGTGGCCGCAGTCCCACTGCACGGTCACGGAACGGTCGCCCGCACGGAGGAAGGTGCCGCCTGAAGGAGGAACCGGACCGGACGCCCGACAGAAAAGTGCCGGAACCGGTCCGAATCCAAGCCCGAGTCCGAGCGCCAGCAGCGGGAAGGCGCGGCGGAACAGGCGTCCCGCGGCGTTCCTCATTCCTTGATCTGGTCCAGCGCCCAGTTGACCTCGGCGTCGGGAACGCGCTGTCCAAACACCGCCTTTCCAATCGCCTCCGCCAGCACGAAATGGATCTCGCCGGCCTGCACCTTCTTGTCGAGCCGCATGGCGGCGAAGAGTCGGTCGCGCTTGTCGCCGGGCATCTTGAGGGTGACCGGAAGACCCGAGCGCTGGAGCACCGTACGGACCCTTCCGACGTCCTCGGCACCGAGGCCGAGCCGGCGGGCCGAGAGGTGTGCCGCGGCGACATGTCCGATTGCGATGGCCTCGCCGTGGAGCAGCTTGCCGTAGCCGATGCTGTTCTCGATGGCGTGGCCGATGGTGTGGCCGAAGTTGAGAAGCGCCCGGGGACCGGTGTCGGTCTCGTCCTTCGCCACGATCTCGGCCTTGATGGCACAGCAACGGGCGACGATCGCCGACATCGTGGCCGCCTGGCGCGACAGCACCGCGTCCATCTGCTTCTCGAGCTTCTGGAAGAGGGCCGCGTCGTGGATGATCCCGTATTTCACGACCTCGCCCAGACCTGAACGGTACTCGCGGTCGGGCAAGGTCGCCAAGGTGTCGAGGTCGCAGAGGACCAGGCGCGGCTGGTGGAAGGCCCCGACCAGGTTCTTCCCGGCCTTGAGGTTCACGCCCACCTTCCCGCCCACCGAGCTGTCCACCTGGGCCAGCAGGGTCGTCGGCACCTGGACGAACGCGATGCCCCGCAGGTAGGTCGCGGCGACGAAGCCGGCGAGGTCGCCGATCACCCCGCCCCCGAGGGCCACGATGAACGACTTGCGCTCGATCCGGTGCGCGGCGAGCAGGTCGTAGCACTTCTGCACCGTGGCGAGCGACTTGGTGTTCTCCCCCGCATCCAACGTGATCAGCGTCGGCGTGAAGCCGGCGATCTTCAGCGACTTGACCGCCGCCTCGCCGTACTTGGCGCCCACGTTGGCGTCGGTGATCACCGCGCAGCGGGTGCCGATCTTGAGCCGCCGGCAACGCTCGCCCAGGGAGGCGATGAGGCGGTTACCGACCTGGATTTCGTAGGAACGGTTCCCCAGCGGAACCTGAACAGTAGGCATGACGCCCCGGAGCCTGCATCGGATCGTCCGCCAAAGGCAAGACAACGGAAGATCCGCAAGCGGAAAGTTGCCCACGGGGACCGCGATGCAGAAAACGGGAACGGGTGGGGACCTCACGCAGATTCGCGAAGGCGCCAACAGGGAACCGGAGCCCGAGACGGAAACACAACGCTGAGACCCACCTGGCGACTGCGAGCTCCCAGGCTTCCTTACTGCACCTCGAGGCTCACCAAATGGAGATGAGCCCTCCTTCTTCATGGATCAGAAGGCCAGCAGATGGCCTCACCGGGCGTCCAGGCCGGGACGAGTCGGATCGGCATTCGGCGAGCCTTCGCCGACTCCGGCTTCCCCTACCGATGGCACCGAGACCCGCATCAGGTGGAAGGTCCGGCGGAACTCCACCGTCCGGAACCCGAAGCCCTCGTAGAGTCGGCGCGCGGGATTCGCCGGGTGGACGGTCAGGGCCACCTGGCGGATCCCCTCGGCCCAGGCGGCGGACAAAGCGGCGGCCATCAACCGGCGTCCCAGGCCCCTGCCCTGGTAGGCGGGCAGCACCGCGATCCCCAACTGGGGTGTCTCATCGTCCACGTATCCGAATCCGACGCCCCCTTGGAGTCGACGCATCCAGCACGCCCCCACCGGGCGCTCCACCCCATCCGGAACCGCCACCACCCCGAGGTCGCCTCCACGCCCCCAGTCCTCGGCGTAGATCCGGACATGGGGATCCTCGAGGATCTCCCGAGGCCGAAGCGGAGCCGGGGGCGGATCCCAAAGGGCGACATGGAGCGCATCCCAGAGGAACGCCTGGTCGGAGGACAGCAAGGGTCGGATCAGGAACATGGGGACTCGGGGAACCAATCGGATCCGCTGGAACCGTAGGACTTCATCGAAGACAACGGAAGCCGCTCCTCGCCGCCGGGATCTGAGCGGGCCCGCATGGCGGCAAACTTACCGTTTCAGCCCCCTTTCCCGAATCGCTAGTGTCGGACGCATGCCACCGTGGAACCTCCGTGAGCCGCGACTCCGCATCCTCCGGTTCGCCTTGCTGACGGCGATCGCGTCCGCCGCCGCCCAGCATGCGGTGGTCGACGACATCCGGTTCCGCATCCCGACCCAGAAGCCGGGACTCGACGAGGCCAGGCAGTCCCTCCGGCGGATGACGCTTCCGCAGGGCTGGACCGGCTCGGTCTGGGCCGCGGAACCCGATCTCGCGCACCCGGTGGCCTTCGACGTCGCCGACGACGGACGCGTTTTCGTCGCCGAATCCCTCCGCGCCTGGCGTGGTGTCCAGGACATCCGGCCGCTTCCCGAATGGCTCGACGAGGACATCGCGTCGAAGTCCGTCGAGGACCGTCTCGCCATGATGCGGCGACATCTCGGCGAGGCGGGGCTGGAGCCATTCCGGCTGAACACCGAACGGGTGCGGTTGTTGACCGACAGCGACGGGAACGGCGTCGCCGACCGCTCGGTGGTCTTCGCCGAGGGATTCCGGTCGCCGCTCGACGGCGTCGCTTCTTCCGTCCTCGCCCGCGGGAACGAGGTCTGGTTCGCGAACATCCCCGACGTCTGGTGGCTGCGCGACGCCGACGGCGACGGCCGGGCCGACGAGCGACGCAGCCTCAGCCACGGGCACGGCGTACGGATCTCGATGCTCGGGCACGACCTCCATGGACTGGCCTGGGGACCGGACGGACGCATCTACGTGAGCGTCGGCGACCGCGGTTCCCGGGTCTTCCACGACGGACGCTGGCACGGGAACCCGGAGAGCGGCGCGGTGTTCCGGTTCGAGCCCGACGGCAGCGGATTCGAGATGTTCGCGGAAGGCCTTCGCAACCCGCAGGAACTGGTCTTCGACGACCGCGGCAACCTTTTCACGGGCGACAACAGCGCGAACACCGGGGACGAATCGCGTTGGGTCCACGTGGTCGGGGGCGGCGACAGCGGATGGCGCATCGGCTGGCAATGGACCGAGAACCGGCGTTATGACGGCTCGGGTTGGAAGGGCGGCGCGGAAGGCCCCGGCGCACTCGCCCCGTGGAACACCGAGGCGATGTGGCATCCGCAGACCAACGGCCAGCCCGCCTACATCGTGCCGCCGGTGGCCAACATCTCCGCGGGTCCGTGCGGCGTGGCCCTCTACCCGGGCACCGGTCTCGGTCCCGAGTGGGAGGGCACGTTCGTCCTCTCCGACTTCCGCGGCAGCTCCTCGGGAAGCGGCTTCTGGAAGTTCAAGCTGCGGCCGCGTGGCGCCGGGTTCGAACTGCTGGATCCCACGAAGTTCATCTGGGGCGTCAACGCGACCGACGGCACCTGGGGTCCGGACGGGGCCTTCTGGCTGCTCGACTGGACGGACGGATGGGAACCCGAGGGCCGGGGACGGATCCACCGCTTCGGCCCCTCCCAGCCGGCCGATCCCGGTTCAGTGCTCGCGACGCAGACCTTGCTGCGCCGCGGATTCGTCGGCCAACCGGTCGCCGAACTGGCCGGAAACCTGGGCCACCGCAATCGCAGAGTCCGTGAGGGCACCCAAGCCGAGTTGGTCCGGCGGTGGGTGGAATCTCGTCAGGAGCGGGCCGCAGTGGTCGGAACCCTGCGTGCGCGACTCGCCGGAACATCCCCAACCGATTCGACGCAGTCCCGCCTTCATGCGCTGTGGGCGCTTGGACAGGGGTTGAGAGTCGGACGGACCGTGGCACCGGCGCCCGATGCCAGGGCCGTGCTTGATGACATCGCCGCCCAACTGAAGTCCGCGGAGAGGGACCTCCGCATCCAGGCCGCACGGGTCGTCGGCGACCTCCGGTCCACCCCTCATCGGCTGGCGCTCGAATCCGCCCTCTCGGACGTGGACGCCATGGTCAGGGCCGAGTCGGCCATCGCCTTGGGGAAGCTGGGGAGCCGCGAGAGCGTCCGCGCCTTGGTCGAACTGCTGAGATCCAACGCGGACCGCGATGCCACGTTGCGGCACGCGGGCGTGATGGGGCTGATCGGTTGCGCCGACGCGGAATCGATCCTGGCGCTGCGGAAGGATCCCTCCGAATCCGTCCGCCTGGCAGCCGTGGTCGCCCTGCGCCGGCTGGAGAGGAACGAACTGGAGGAGTTCCTGACCGACCCTTCTGTCCGTGTTTCCACCGAGGCCGCGCGGGCCATCCACGACCTGCCGGTTCCCGGAGCCCTGCCTGCGCTCGCGGCCCGTCTGGGTTCGCCGCTGCCCAACTGGGCGTTCGCGCGGAGAGCCATCAATGCGGCCTTGCGGACCGGAACCGCCACCTCCGCGGCGGCCCTCGGCCGACTCGCCGCAGACACCAACGCCCCCACCGAACACCGCATCGAGGCGTTGACCGCGCTCGGTGCCTGGGCCGGAACGGCGGGACGCGACCGCGTCACCGGGCTTTGGCGCCCCCTGCCCTTCACGCGGGACGTGGAACCCGCACGGCTCGCGGTGGGTGATGCGTGGACTTCGGTGGCCGGGTCGAAGGACGCCGCCCTGCTGGAGGAACTGGTCCGGACGGCGGGCGCACTCGGGCTGGCGACGCGGTCTGCCGACGTGGCCGCCATCGCCTTGGACAAGGCCGGCGCGTCCGCCTTGAGGCTGACCGCATTGCGAACGCTCGCCTTGTGGCCGGGACCGCGGCTGGATTCCGCACTCGACCGGCTGCTGGACGACGGCGACGAAAAGGTCCGGGCCGAGGCGCTGCAGTGGGCCACGGTCGCCGGCGGTTCCGGCGCGGTCGGACGTCTGGAGAAGGTTCTCCAGCAGGGTGGAATCCGGGACCGCCAGGCCGCCATCGCCGCACTCGGACGACTCGATGAGCCGGAGGCACGACGGCGTCTGGAGTCGTTGGGCGGGGATCTGCTCGCCGGGAAGCTTCCCACCGAGCTGGTGGCCGACCTGCTCGACGTCGGGGCTTCGGCCACCAACGGCCCGCTCGCCGACCTTCCAGCCCGATACGCTTCCAGCCGTCCGAAGTCGGATCCGCTCGCCGCCTGGGACTGGACGCTTTCCGGCGGCGACTTCGATGCGGGTCAGAAGGTCTACCAGCAGAAGGCCTCGGTGGAATGCGTCCGTTGCCATGCCATGTACGGGAGCGGCGGACAGGTCGGGCCGGACCTCACCGCCATCGGGACCAAGCGGGACGCCCGGTACCTGCTCCAGGCCGTCGTCCAGCCCAACGCGGCGATCGCCCCCGGATTCGAGACCGTGCTGCTGGGACTGAAGGACGGCGAAACCTTGGCCGGCACGGTGGCCACGGAGACTTCCGACACGGTGGAGCTGCGCCTGGGTGACGGCACGCTCCGGAAGGTGGCCAAGGCCGACATCACCGGACGGGACCGCGGCGTGTCGTCGATGCCGGAGGGATTCGGCGAGATCCTGGGCCGCCGTGAACTGAGGGACTTGGTCGCCTACCTCTCCGGACTGCGGTGAGGGGGTTGAAAGGTTGAAAGGTTGAAAGGGTTGAAGGGTTGAAGGGTTGAAGGGTTGAAGGGCTGAAGGGCTGAAGGGTGGAACGGCGGAAGGGATCGGGAATGGAGCGGCTCCATGGGGGCCACGTTTTCGTCGGGTGCGGGCGTGGGTTTGACCGGGCGACGGCGGGTCGACATGCTGAAGGACATGGGCACAGCCCTCCCACCCAAGATGGACCGCAGTTGGCGCAAGTCGCGCATTGCAGCCCGCATCCTTCTCCGGCACGAGGCAGGACGCGCGACCCCCAGGGACGAACGGCTGGCCGGGATCCTGTCGAACGACCGGGGCGTCACGTCACGACTCATCGACCAGGCACTCTATGCGTTTTCAGGCAGACCGTATCGTTTGGGAGACGCCAGCTGGAAGAAGGCTTGATGCCTTCACCCAGGCACTTCCCAAGGAACCCAGACTGGAGATCAACATCTTCGGTTCGGCATCCATCCAGCTTCTCGTGGAACCGGGATTCACGAGCGCCGACATCGATCTCTTCGGCGACTCCGAAGATCTCTGTGATAACCTTTCCCAACATGTGGAAGTGCTCGGGTGGAGCCAGGAGCAGGCAAGCGACTTCTACATCCAGGTCTGTGACCCCCTGGCCTTCCGCAGCACTTCCGACTGGCGCGCGC
>CAIYXO010000393.1 GCA_903930165.1 uncultured Verrucomicrobiota bacterium
GTTTCCGGCTCCCCGGTTGGCGTCTTCGCGATTTTGCCGAGGTCCGTTCCCTCCCGGTCCCGGCGGATCAGGAACGGGCGGCGATCTCCACGAAGTTGCCGAGGAGGCGCAGGCCGTTCTCCTGGCTTTTCTCCGGATGGAACTGGGTGGCGAACACGTTGTCGCGCCAGACGGAAGAGGCGAAGGGCATCCCGTAGGTGGTGCGCGTTGCGATGACCGAGGGATCCTCCGGACGCGGGTGGAAGGAGTGGACGAAGTAGAACCAGCTGCCGTCGGGGATCCCGCGGTACAGCGGGCAGTCGGGACGGGTGAGTTCGATCTGGTTCCAACCGATCTGCGGGATCTTCAGCCGGGGTTCCTCGGCGGTCGGCTGGAACCGGACCACCGGTCCGCGGAGGATGCCGAGGCCGAGGGCGCAGGAGTTGAACTCCTCGCTCCGGTCGAACAGCGCCTGGTAGCCGACACAGATCCCGAGGAAGGGGCGTCCTTCGGCGATCCACTCGCGGACGCCCTCGAGCAGTTCCTGGCGTTGGAGTGCGTGGATGCAGTCGTCGAAGGCTCCGACTCCGGGCAGTACCACTCCCTTGGCTCCGCGCATCCCCTCGGCCGTCCGGGTGCGATGCACCTCGGCGCCGACCCTTCGAAGGGCCTTCTCGACGCTGCGGATGTTGCCGGAATCGTAATCGAGGAGTGCGATCACCGACGGGACCCTAGCGTCCGGCGTGGCGTGGGTCCATGCGGCAGGCGCCGGGAGTTCCGACGCCTGCCGATGGAGATGGAACCCGGTTCAGGCCGAAGCCGGCGTCACGCCGGGACGCAGGTGCCGGTTGCGGCCGAAGATGAAGTAGAGGATCGAGCCGATCACCGGCACGAACCAGACCACGGCGGTCCACAGGACACGACCGGTGGGGCTGTTCCGGTTGTTGCGGATGCTGTCGACGAGCATCCAGATCCAGAACGCGAACGTGGCGACGGCCAGCGGGATGCAGACCAGCGCCAGCAGCACCAGCACGAGTCCGAAGGCGACATCAATCAGGGCGAACATGGGTTTCCTTTCTCTTTTCTCCGACGTTTGAAACACCCGGGGCCGCGGAAGAAGGTTTCAGCCAATCGGAGCGTCCGCGGTGCCGGCAGAGGCGAGTTCCCGTTCGGTCTTCAGACGGAGTTGGCCGCAGGCGGCGTCGATGTCGTGGCCCTTCTCCAGGCGGAGCGTGGTGACGATGCCGTCCTTCTGGACCAGCTCGGCGAAGGTGGTGCAACGGCGTTCGTCCGGACGCTTCCAGGGCAGTCCCTCGACCGTGTTGTAGGGGATGAGGTTGACCTTGGCGTGGAGCCGTCGGGCGAGGGCGGCCAGGACCGGGGCCTCGGAGAGCGCGTCATTGACTCCCTCGATGAGGATGTACTCGAGGGTGATCATCTTGCCCTTCCTGGCGACGTAGTGCTGGCAGGCTGCGGTCAGGTCCGCGAGAGGATGCTTCCGGTTGACCGGCATGATCTGGCTGCGCACGGCGTCGGTGGCGCCGTGCAGGGAGATGGCGAGACGGAACTGTTCCGGCTCTTCCGCGAGCTGCCGGATCTTCGGCACCACGCCGCTGGTGGAGATGGTGATCTTGCGTGCGCCGATGTTGCCGCCCCACGGGGCGTTGAGCAGGCGCAGGGCGGCGAGGAGGTTGTCGTAGTTGGCCAGGGGTTCGCCCATCCCCATGATGACCAGGTTGTTGATCAGGCGGTCCCCTGTGGTGGCGGCACGTGCCTCGGCGGGCTGTTCGGTGTGCCAGCGTTCGATCCCGAGGATCTGGCCGACGATCTCCCAGGGCTCCAGGTTCCGTTTCCATCCTTCCAGTCCACTCGCGCAGAAGCGGCAACCGTAGGCGCATCCGACCTGGGTGGAGACGCACAACGTGTGGCGGTCCGCCGCCTCGCCGTACAGGGCCGGATTGGCCGGGATGAGCACACTCTCCACCAGGGAGCCGTCGCGGAGCCGCCACAGGAACTTCTGCGTGGTGTCCTTGGACCCCTGCTTGCGCAACAACTCCAGACGGCCGAGGGACCATCGTCCCGCAAGGAGGTCCCGGAGACCGCGCGGCAGGTTGGTCATCGAATCCCAGGAAGTGGCCCGGCGCGGATAAAGCCATCCGAGCAGCTGCTCCAGCCGGTAGGCGGGCTGCTGCCATTCGGCGAACGCGGCTGCGAGGATCGCGTGGGGCTGGTTGCGGATGTCTGGAAGGTCGTTTGCCGGGGAAGCGGCGGAAGGGGGCTGGGAAGTCATCGGATGCGGGCCCGGCGGTTCAATCCTGGAGGAAATAGCTGAGGTTCTCGAGCTCGATGGCGAGGTTCACGTTGCTGAGGGCGACATGCTCCGGGACCGCTGGGACGATGGGAGCGAAGTTGAGGATGCCGAGGATGCCGGCGGCGACCAGGGCGTTTGCCACCTCCTGGGCGGCGGCGGCCGGCACGGCAAGGATGGCCATGCGGACGCCGAGACCGGTGGCGATCTCGGGGAGACGGCTCATCGGATACAGCGGGACCCGCAGCTCGCCTCCGCGTTGGCGATCGGGATCCTGGTCGAAGGCGGCGACGATCTCGAAGCCCTCGGGCCCGAAGCCTTGGTACTGGACGAGGGCGCTGCCGAGGTTGCCCACCCCAATCAGCACGACCGGCTGAAGCCGATTGGTGCCGAGGTGGGCCGTGATCATCCGGGCCAACTGGTCGACGTCGTAGCCCAGCCCGCGGGTTCCGAACTGACCGAGGTAGGTGAGATCCTTGCGCAGTTGGGTCGGTTTCACGCCTGCCGCCCGGGCGAGCGCCTCGCTGCTGACAGTGGTGATCTGGTTCGATTTCAGGCGTTGGAGGCAGCGCAGGTACAGGGAGAGGCGGTAGACGGTCTTCCTGGGAATCTCTGTCTTGGTCGCTTTCTTCAACGCGCCGACAAGGTAGGGAACCAGCCGGTGGCGGCAAGCGTCGGACGGCACTGCTGCTGCTAGGAACGGACCGCCCCCGAAAATTGGGCTTTCACCGCCATGCACGTTTGTCACCCTCTCCCGATCATGCGTCTGTTCCAGGCCGCAATCCTTTGCTGTCTTTGCCTTCTTTCCGCTTGGGCTGCGGAAGTTCGTACCATCACCGGCGATTCCTATGAGGGGGAGGTCTCCGCGGCGGACCCGGATGGGTTGGTGATCCGCCTGAAGACCGGCGGTTTCTCTCCACGCCTCGACTGGGCGAAGCTGGACGAAGCGACGCTCAAGGTCTTGGCGGACCATCCTAAGGCCCGGAAGTTCGTGGAGCCGCTCATCGAGCCGCCTGCCGAGGAGATCGCCCGGGCCGAAGCGCGCAAGATCGACGTGCGTCAGCCGACACGCGCCGAACGTCCGAGCCCGGAACTGGCGGGGCGGGGCGTCTATGCCGCTCTCACGACCCCGAACGGCTTGGTCCTGATCGGGGCCCTTTTCCTCGCGAATCTCTATGCGGGATACGAGATTGCGCGTTTCCGGTGGCGTCCTGTGCCGCTGGTTTGCGGTCTTTCCGCTGTGCTGCCTGTGGTCGGGCCGTTGATCTTCCTCATGCTTCCCCGCCGGGAAGAGGAGGTCATCGTGAACGCCACGGAAGAGGCCGCAGCGGCGCAGCAGTTGAATGTGCCGCCCCCGGTCGCCGCCCCGGCTCCCCCGGCGGCGCATGGAGCGTCCGGCCTCGGCATCTCGAAACATGCCGCCGGGAGCGCTTCCCAGGATCTTCCACGGGTGTTCAAGAGGGGTGAAACCACCTTCAACCGGCGGTTCTTCGAGACCCAGTTTCCCTCCTTCTTCCGGGTCGTGGCCAGCGAGGCCGACAAGGACCTGGTCATCGAGGTGGTCACCTCAAAGGGCCCGCTCGTCGGAACGCGTATCAGCCGGATCAGCGCGACCGAGATCCATTTCCGGAACGCCGAGTCCGCGGAATTGGGTGTGGAGTTCACGCAGGTACTGGAGGTGAAGCTCCGTACGAAGGACGCCTGATTCCCGGCACCCATGAAATATCGGGCGATTCTGTTGTTTGGGGCACCTGGTGCCGGGAAGGGGACCCAGGGCAAGATCCTGGGGCAGATCCCCAACTTCGTGCATTTCTCGTGCGGCGACGCGTTCCGGAACCTTCGGGTCGACTCCCCTCTCGGGCGCGTGTTCGTGGAGTATGCCTCCGATGGACGGTTGGTTCCGGACGAGCCGACCATCGAGCTTTGGAAACGTTCGATTGAGGGCCTCACCGCGACCGGGAGGTTCAATCCCGAGGCGGACACGCTGCTGCTGGACGGCATTCCCCGGAATCCCCGTCAGGCGGAGATCATGCGCGACCTGATCGACGTGAAGGCGATCTTCAACCTGTTCTGTCCCGTGCTGGACAAGCTTGTGGTTCGCCTCCAACGGCGCGCCCTGAAGGAGAACCGGTTGGACGACGCCAACATCGAGACGATCCGGAGCCGCCTCGAAACCTACAAGCGGGAGACCCGGGCCGTCCTCGAGTGTTTTCCCGACACTCTCATCCACCAGATCGATTCCACGCAGGAACCGATGTTCGTACTTCTCGACATCCTCAAGGTGATCGCGCAGATTCCGAAACCGGCGGTGAGTGATGGCGGGACGGTCTACCTTCCCACGACGACTCCCCGCTGACCTTTGCGGTTCCGGCGGTCATCGGATTTCGAAAACCGGATTTCGAAAAACGGGCTTGGGCCCGGTTCTTTTCCTTGCAATTCGGATTGAGGTTCTGGAGAGGGTGGCATCGGAGCTGTTTTTTCCAGAAACGCGTTGACACAGCGCCGCCTGATTTTTAAGTAATCGGGCTCAATTTAAGAGTTGCAGGCAGCGAGACTGGTTTTCAGCTCTTGTAGTACTGGAAACCGAGCCTTTTTGTCGTCGCGAGGCGGCAAGGTTGCCGATTTCTGCTTAAAGCCCGCGTAGCTCAGTTGGCAGAGCACGTCCTTGGTAAGGACGAGGTCACCGGTTCAAGCCCGGTCGCGGGCTCCAGCAGGGAGCAGGCAGGTAACTTTTCGGTTGGCAAAACGAGAACTGTTTAACGACACGACACATGGCCAAAGACACCTTCCAACGGACGAAGCCCCACATGAACGTGGGCACCATCGGACACGTTGACCACGGCAAGTCCACCCTGACCGCCGCCATTGTTGCGGTTCAGAATCGCAAGGGCCTTGCCCCGATGATCGAGTACAAGGACATCACCAAGGGTGGCACCGTCCGCGACGAGACCAAGACCGTGACCATCGCGGTGTCCCACGTGGAATACGAGAGCCCGAACCGGCACTACGCCCACGTTGACTGCCCCGGCCATGCCGACTACGTCAAGAACATGATCACCGGCGCCGCCCAGATGGACGGCGCGATCCTGGTCGTCAGCGCGGCGGACGGTCCGATGCCCCAGACCCGTGA
>CAIYXO010000394.1 GCA_903930165.1 uncultured Verrucomicrobiota bacterium
ATCCGTCCGGAGGATCCCCTCGCCGCGAGGGCGCTGGGGATCGCCATGGTCCACCAGGAACTGGCCTTCTGCCCGCAGATGTCCTTCGCGGAGAACCTTTGCCTCGGAGCCATGCCGGCCCGGTGCGGCTGGTTGGACCGACGGTCGCTGAAGGCGGAGGCGACACGGATGCTCTCTTCCGTCGGCGCCGACTTCGATGTGGGCCGTCCGATCGGCGAGCTGACCACCGGACAGGAACAGCTCGTCCAGATAGCCGCCGCCGTCGGCACCGGAGCGCGGATCCTGATCTTCGACGAGCCGACCAGCTCCCTGTCCGTGGCGGAAAGCGAACACCTCTTCCGTCTGCTCGCCGACCTGAAGACCCGGGGCATCACCGTGCTCTACGTCTCCCACCGCATGGAGGAGATCTTCCGTCTCTGCGACACGCTCAGCGTTTTGCGGGACGGGCGTCACGTCGCCACCGAGGGCGTCTCCGGCACCCAGCCCGACCGGGTGGTCCGTCAGATGATCGGACGCGAGCTCGTCGCCCAGGAACCGGAGCATCTCCATTCGACCCCGGGGGCGGTGGCCTTGCGGGTCGCCAACCTGAGTTCGCCGGGCAAGTTCCAAGACGTCTCGTTCGAGGTCCGACGCGGCGAGGTCGTCGGCTTCGCGGGACTTGTCGGCGCCGGGCGCAGCGAGGTGGCCCAGGCGGTCTTCGGCCTGGATCCCGCCGCGACCGGACATATCGAGGTCGGAGGGAATGTCATCCCGGTGGGAGACGTCCATGTGGCGCTGGACGCGGGTGTCGGACTGGTGCCTGAGGACCGCAAACGGCAGGGTCTCGTGCTGGCCCTGAACTGCCGCGAGAACCTCTCGTTGGCGGTGTTGCAGCGGCTTTCCCGTTTCGGCTGGATCGATGCCGGAGGGGAGTCCGCCTTGGCCGCCAAGTATGGCGACCGGCTGCGGGTGAAGACGCCTTCGATGGAATCGCCGATCGCGGGCCTCAGCGGTGGCAACCAACAGAAGATCGCCCTCGCCAAGTGGCTGGCCCGCGACGGCTCGGTCCTGATCGTCGACGAACCGACCCGCGGCGTGGACGTCGGCGCCAAGGCGGAGATCCATCGGCTGCTCGACGAGTTGGCCTGTCAGGGCCTCGCCGTGGTGCTGATCTCCAGCGAGTTGCCCGAGGTGATGTCACTGAGCCGGCGGCTGGTGGTGATGCGCGCCGGACGCGTTGCCGGCGTCCTGGAACGCGGTGAGTTCAGCCAGGAGGCGGTCCTGCGATTGATGGCAGGAGTCGGTCAGTAGTGGAGAGTCGGACGAGACTGGACGTACGCATGGGACGGATGCACCCCACCACGGGCCACTGACAACGGGGAACTGACAACGGGCAACGAACTACAGCCCCACCGTCACTTCCACCGCAGTTGGATCTCCACGGGGAAGTGGTCGCTCGGGGTGACGCCGCCCGGAGCCGTGTCCACGACGCCGGTGGAGAGGATCTCGGCTTCGCCACGATGCAGGATCCAGTCGATCCGCTCGCCCTTCCGGACGGCCGGGGCGAAACCGTTGAAGCTGTTCAGGTCCTCGTTCTTCCGCTCCTTCGCGGCGAACCAGGTGTCGGTCAGGCCGGCGTCGCGGGTCAGGGTGTCGTAGACCGGATTCCTCGTCGCGACGGCGTTGAAGTCGCCCAGCAGGATGAGGCGGTCGGTGGCCGGCAGCTTCGCGATGCGGTTCCGGATCAGCGCGGCGGCCTTCTCCCGGGCCTCCTGGATCGCATGGTCGAGATGGGTGTTCCAGAAGTGGAACCGCTGACCGGTGCGGAGGTCGGCGAAGTGGACGGAGGTCAGCATCCGCTTGTTGGTGTTGCCCCAGGTCGAGGAGGCCATGGTCTCCGGGGTGTCGCTCAGCCAGAAGTGGTCGTAGGCGAGCGGGTCCAGGCGGTCGCGCCGATAGAAGACCGCCATGAACTCGCCGCGGCTGCCGCCGTCGCGGCCCAGCCCGATCCATTCGTAGTCCGGCAGGTCATGGGCGAGGTCGCGGAGCTGTCCATAGACGCCTTCCTGGGTGCCGAACACGTCGGGTGCGTGACGCTCGATGAGCGTCTTCATGGCGGCCCGGCGGTCCGGCCAGGCGTTGGGACCCTTCAGCGCTGCGAAACGCAGGTTGTAGGTCATCATCCGCAGGACGTCCTTGGCCTCGGCCGACTCGGCGGCCCGGGCCGATGCGGAGGACAGATTTGTCGCCGCGGCCGTCAGGGCGATCGCGGCCGAGGGAACGCCGGCGAGGAAGCTGCGACGTGGGAATTCGACGGGCTGCATGGGATGGGGCGGTGGGGAATCAGTGGGCGAATCCCTTTTCCTCCTCGGGAAGCGGCTGGCCCTTCGTCTCCGGCGCGAAGGGCAGGGCGGCGAGTCCGACCACGTAGATCGCGCACATGGTGATGCCCGCGTAGCGCAGCGGCTCGGAGGTGTCCTTGTAGACCACGCCCGAAAGGATGCCGAGCGCGGCCGGGCCTGCGGCGGCGATGAAGCGTCCGACGTTGTAGCAGAAGCTGGTGCCGGTGCTGCGGAGGCGGGTCGGGAAAAGCTCCGGGAAGTAGATCGCGTAGCCGCCGAAAAGGGAGAGCGTGGTGAAGCCCATCAGCGGCACGAAGATGAAGATGTCCTTGAAGTCGCGCAGGAACCAGAACGTGGCCGCGGTGCAGGTCATCGCCGAGACGAGGCTGATGGCGAAGGCGGGCCTGCGGCCGATGCGCTGGGAGACCAGGCTGAAGCCGTAGATGCCGAAGAAGGCGCCGAAGTTCTGGACCATCGAGTTGATGCCGGTCCAGCGGGTGAGCTGGGACGGGATGTCGGCCGGCGCCACGCCGTCCGCGAGCAGCTTCTTCTCGAGCACGCCGCGGACGAGGTCGGCGCTGAAGAAGGCGATGCCCCACACGCCGATGACGCCGCTGAGGGCGAGGAGGAGTCCGGTGACGGCGCGGCCGCGGTACCGGGTGTCACCGCCGCCGCCGTACACGCACCAGATGCCGAAGAGCAGCGCGACCGCGGCGATGCCGACCACGGTGAGCTTCAGCTGGGAAAACCCGGGCATCACCATGTTCCTGGACCAGGAATCCGGTCCGAGGAATCCGAGCAGGACGCCTCCGAGCAGCGTGATTCCGGCAAGCGTCGCGGGCAGGCGCCAGTTCGGGTTGCCGAAGAGTTCGCCGTAGTCGCCCATGCGTTTGCGGGTCTCGGGATTCTTGCGCGCCTCGAGCCACGGCTCGGGCTCCTTGAGGCCGCGGCGGACGAAGATGACGATCAGCGCTGGCAGCGCTCCGGCGATGAACTCCCAGCGCCACGGTGCCCAGCCCCGGAGGCTCTGATCCTTCTCCAGCACGCTCAGGGTGATGCCGATGGTG
>CAIYXO010000395.1 GCA_903930165.1 uncultured Verrucomicrobiota bacterium
GGAGGTGCTTGCGGACGGAACCATCGCGGTGCTCTACGAAGCCGGGGAGAAGTCCCCGTACGAGACGCTGACCTTCGCGACCGTGTCGCCGGAGTGGCTGGGTGCCGGACGGTGAACGCGGGGTTGCGGTCACACAGCGGGGCATTTCCCGAGATCGGTTCTTTAGGCATGATCGATGACGTCCGATGTGTGCACGTAAGGGAACGATCGGAGACGCAACCCCAGTCGTCCCTCGGCTTTCGGACCCGAACGCTTGCACACCATGCGCCTCGACACCCTGGCTGCCCCGATTCTCCCCTTCCTTTCCGCCCTTTCTGTTTCGGCCGCGGTCGTCGTGGAGTACGGGCCGGCCGCCGATTTGTTCTCGCATGGCCAAGCCGTGGGACAAGGGGTGACCACCCCGGCCGGCGGACCCTGGACCGACATCCAGTTCAGTTGGATCCGCTCTTCCGATGCGAGCCGCCTCGCCGAGGGAAGCCTCTTCCTGCTGAGCAGCGCCTACTCCGGCACGCCGGCCAACCTGAGCGTGTCCACCACGGGCTTCATCGCCACCGGAACGGTCTCCGGGGGCGGGGTGGGAACCTCCTACACCTTCGATCCCGCGGTAACCCTGCAGCCCAACACCCAGTACTTCTTCTATTCCAGCAACCATCCCGGAGGCGTCGGTGCGGTGGACATCGACATCTCGGGGACCTACACGGGCGGCAGCCGCTACGGATCGGCGAATGGAACGGGCTCCTTCACCGTCCGGCCGGGAACCGTCTCCTTCGTGTTGTAGGGAGTCTCACCCGTCCCGGAACCCGCGGAGACCGCGGCCATTTCGCTCGGCTTGGCCCTGGTGGGCCTTGCGGGTCGTCGTTGGAAGGCCCGGATGCTGGAAAACCGTTGCCTCTCGGCTGGGGAGCCCCGACTCTGAACCTCGGAAACGGGACGTAGCTCAGCCTGGTAGAGCACTTGGTTTGGGACCAAGACGTCGCAGGTTCAAATCCTGTCGTCCCGACCATTTCTGCTCCGTGAATCGGAAGTCCCGGGCCGATCCCCTGTCGTCCCACTTGTCGTCCGGACAGCCGCCGTTCCGGCCCCGGACTCCGGCACTTGCGGCTTCACTTCCCGGCGGTTTCGCCCCGTGATCTCAGGTCATGCGGCCCGTCCAACG
Organism: uncultured Verrucomicrobiota bacterium; assembly: GCA_903930165.1. Classification (GTDB taxonomy): domain Bacteria; phylum Verrucomicrobiota; class Verrucomicrobiia; order Limisphaerales; family UBA9464; genus SXXZ01. The sequence continues at coordinate 1,157 of CAIYXO010000395.1, forward strand.
CCCCTTCGTCGCCCCGGTCGACCGCCGGGGATTCACGCTGATCGAACTGCTCGTGGTGATCGCCATCATCGCGATCCTCGCCGGCATGCTCCTGCCCGCCCTCGGGAAGGCCAAGTCCAAGGCCGCCTCGATCAAGTGCATCAGCAACACCAAGCAGCTCCAGCTCTCGACGTTCCTCTACATGTTGGACAACGGGAAGTCGCTGGCCTACTCGGTGCCCGGCGCCGGCGGGAACGACCTGTGGATGAGCCTGCTCGCCACCAACTACGCCGCGGTCAACGGCGCCCGCATCTGTCCCACCGCCCCCGAGCTGACCACCGCACGCCGCGCCTCCCTTGGCGTCGCCACCGAAGGCTCCGGCACCGTGAACGCCTCCTGGATCTGGAACTTCGGCACCGTCCGCTTCCAGGGCAGCTACGCGCTCAACGGCTGGTTCTACGAATGGAACCAGGCCCACCTCACCGGCCAGCTCCCCCAGGGGAACTTCTTCCGCAAGGACACCGACACCATCACGCCGTCGGAAACCCCGGTGATCGGCGACTCGGTCTGGGTCGACGCCTGGCCGGTCGTGGCCGACCGTCCGTCTTCCAGCCTCTGGGGTGGCGACTATTCCTCCAGCTCGATGGGCCGGTTCACGATCTCCCGCCACGGCAGCGCCTCGCAGCCGACCCGCGGGAGCCGCTTCGCGGTGGCCGACAAGATGCCCGGAGCCATCAACATCGCCATGGCCGACGGCCATGCGGAGTCGGTCCAGCTGGAACGCCTCTGGAACCTCACCTGGCACAGGACCTGGGAGATCCCCGCACGCCGCCCCGGACGCACCGGCAACTGAGCCGAAGGCGACGGGCGGATTTGTGATTCCCGATTCCCGATTCGTCATTCCCGCCAGGTAGCCGCGGCCGCCAGGCTGCGGACGATCGCAGCCCATCGGATTCTTCCGATCCGCCAAGGGCGGAATCCCACCAACACCCGAAGCCGCCGAGAATCCGGGGAGATTCGGCGGCTTGGCAGCCGCCGCTACGGGTCGCCCTTGCCGCCAGGCTTCGATCGGTCGTAGCCGCGGCCGCCAGGCTGCGGACGATCGCAGCCCCATCGGATTCTTCCGATCCGCCAAGGGCGGAATCGCACCAACACGTGAAACCGCCGAGGATCGGGAAGGAATCCACGGCTTGGCAGCCGCGGCTACGGGTCGACAAAACGACACCGCCC
>CAIYXO010000396.1 GCA_903930165.1 uncultured Verrucomicrobiota bacterium
GAGATCTGGATGGGCAGATTCGTCCGGAGTTCCGGCGACTCCGTGGCGCGGTTCCAGACGCGTTCCACCCAGGGCATTCGACGCAGGGCTTCGGCACGGTCGGGCGTGGTGTGCTCGAAATCCTGGATCAGGAGGTTCAGCAACGCAGGAAGCCGCGGCCGGAAGCGCGGGTCGGCCTCCAGCACCGGGATCCGCTGGATCAGTCCGTCGAGGAAATGGCGACGCCATCGGGCCAGGACCTCGCCGCCGACGTCGTCGGGAACGCCTTGGCGCGACTTCGCGTCGTTGGCCATCGTGGCCGCCAGCCCCGCGGAAGCGGCGTCGAGGAACTCGTGGCTGACGGGCTTCGGCGGGAAAGCGGGCGCCGGCAGGCGCAGGACGACGGACGTGGTCCCGAACCGGTCGACCAGTCCGGCCCACGCCTCGAAGCGCCTTCGCTGGAGGCTTAGGAATCCGTCCTCGGAACCTGCCCACACCGGGTTCCAACGCAGCCGCGTCCACAGCTCGCGCAGATAGCGGTTCTCCGGATCGAGGTACAAACCGGTGCGTACCCACGACAGTTCGCGCGCCCCGACCTGTGGGTTGCCACGTGCCGCACGTTCCACGGTGAAGCCCTGGGCCAGGCGCAGCTGCAGTTCCTCGGCGAACTCCCCCGCCAGGAAACGACGGTTGTCGGGCGGGGCCACCTCATTCGCCATCTCCGTCTTCCACGCGGCCAACAGACGTCCCAGTTCACGACGCAGCTCCTCCGCATTCGCTCCTGCCACGGGAATCCGAACCGCGCGGGGCGGGTTCACCCCGTCCCACAGCACCGCCTTCCAGGTGCCGGGATAGGAGGCCGGGGGGGTTGCGAGCCAGCCGTAGAAGTCCGCGAGCTTGGCCACGGCGTTGGTCGAGGCGAGCGTGAAGCCTTCCAGTTCCAACGCGTCGTCGATCCGCGAATCGCCCAACCGGGAGAACCGGACCTCGCGGACCCCGATCGGCTGCGAGGCCGGCGCAGCGCTCCATTCGACCGGGTTTCCGATATCCGGTGGCGACGGGAGCCAGGCGAGGGTGACCGCCTTCTCCCAGCGCTTCCACCGGGGGAGCTCCCCCTCGAGCAGGCTTCGCAAGGCGACCGCGACCCGTTCGGCGTCGGGTGTCACCAAGGCGTAGTGGGTGGTGGAGGCACTGGTCAGGGTGAGCTCGGCCGTGGCCAGGCTCTCCGCGTGGTGGAGGTCCACCAGCTCGAGCCGCAGCCGCCGACTGGAAGCGACCCCGTTGGTGGTGATACGACCGACCACCGCCCAGTCGGCCCGCACCCAATGTCCGGCGCGGAGGGCGTCGATGCGGTCGCCGAACCCGACGCCGCCCAACTGCAGTTCCCTCTCAGCCTGGACGAGTTCCTGTCTCTCCACGAATTCCAGGCCCTCCTTCGGGTGGGCCGAGAGGAGGACCTGCACCAGCAGGGTCATCTCCGACGCCGACAAGGCCGCACGATAGCTCCGCTCCGCGACCGAGAGATCCATCAGGGCGACGCGGACCTTCGACTCCGCGCCCAGACGTGGCAGCAGGGCGAGCAGCAGGAGCAGCACGACCGGAAACCGGCTCGGCCGGCCGGCGGACCGGGACTGTGGCTGTGGACGGCTCATCTCGCTTCAACCGCCATGGAGCGGAGCGGCCGGTCGGAGGGAAGACGGCATCGTTTCACTCCCAGAGAGATCCTTGGGGCCGGCCATTCCTTGGAGGAAAATCGATCCGGAAGCTAGTTTTCCGCGGGTCCACGGGAATGCAACGGCCGACGGGAGTGGGGTGCGGAAGGGTTGAAGGGAGGAGCGTTGAAGGGTCGAGGGGCTGAAGGGTTGAAGGGGATGGGTGAAGGCATCGCAGAATGCCTGGCGGCGACGGGCCGGTCTCTCCCACGGACAACAATCCACGGACGACGGACCCTCTGGCACCGAAC
>CAIYXO010000397.1 GCA_903930165.1 uncultured Verrucomicrobiota bacterium
GTGGTTTCCTGCGGTGGACCGACGCTTCGTCATGGAGTTTGCCGAAGGAATCGGCGATCTACCCGCACCGCCGCACCATGTTTCGGATCCCTCTCCATCAGGGCCCGGGCCGCCCCAGGAACCGCCGCCGCCCGGTTGGACCGCAGGCCTTGCTGGCGGGATGGATCCTGGTCGTCGCCACGGCGTCCGCAGGATGGCTGGACGCTCCGGCGGGAGTCCGCCCTCCGGTCAGGGCGGACCGAAACGAGGAACGTTTCGAGAGGGTCGGCACCGATGCCGTGGAGTTCCGGATCCGTCAGCCCAAGGAACCGTGCATCGACGAGATCGAGATCTATTCCGGGGACGACACCGCAGCCAACCTGGCGCTGGAACCCGGGGTTCGCCTCGAATCCTCGGGGGACTACACGGGGTTCGCCATCCACCAACTCGCCCACGTCCGCGACGGAAGGGTCGGCAACAGCCACTCGTGGCTCGCCCGCGACGCCGATGTGGCGTGGGTGAGGCTGGTTTTGCCGCGGACGATGGACATCGGCCGGATCGTGTGGGGCCGCGACCGGGAAGGCCGCTTCCAGGACCGCGTTCCGCGCGACTACGAGATCCGCCTGCGGCTGGCCGACGGCACCTGGCGGACCGTGGCCAGCCACCGGGACCGGGCGCCGGGCGTGGAGATCGTGCGCGACGCCGGCCGGCCATGGCTGGAACCGGCGACGAACCTGACAAGCGGCCCGACGCCGAGGTCAACCCCACCCCGCAGCTTCGCGGTGGGCGGAAGGCGGTTCCGGATTTCGCGATGGGACGGCGAGAACGGACTGCCCAGCCTGAGCCTGACCGGGATCGCACGGACCCCCGACGGGTTCCTCTGGCTCGCCACGGGCCGCGGGCTGGTCCGCTTCGACGGCGAGAGGTTCACCACGCTGTCGCCGCGGGACTTCCCGGGACTGCCCACCGGCCAGATCGCCCAGATGCTCGTGCTGCCGTCCGGGGAACTCTGGGTGCGTTGGGAGGGATCGCGTGCGGTCCGGTTGAGGAACCTGGAGATCGGGGTCACGGCGGACGGAAGGCCGGCCGACGTGGTCCGGTTCCTCGCTTCCGACGGGCGACTCTTCGCGCAGACTCTCGACAGGCGGTTCCACCTGCACGACGCGGACGGATGGAAGACCGTGCCGGGCGGATTCCTGCCGATCCACGACTCCCTGAGGTCGCCGTTGGTCGATGCGGCGGGCAAGGGCTGGATGATCGCCGACAGCGGGACGTGGTGTCGGATCGACGCGACGGGGCTGAATCCGGTTCCGCTGCCGGAAGCGCTTCGGGGACGTCACCTCGTCCAGGCGGTCGCCATCCCCGGCGAAGGCGTCGCCCTTTTCGAGAAGGCCGGCGCGGCCGTGTTGCAGAAGCCGGACGGATCGTTCGCTCCCCTCCCGGACAGCCATCCTTTCCGGTCGCTCGCCTTCGGCGAGCCCATCGTGTTCGACCGCGAGGGCGACCTGTGGCAGGGCAGCTATGGACAGGGCTTGCGGCATGTCTCCAGGAAGGGCGGACAGGCGCTGGTGCCCATCGGCGAATCGCCAGGCTCGGTGGCAATCACCGGGCTGGTGGAGGACGCCGCCGGCGACCTCTGGATCTCGACCGCGCACGACGGGTTGTTCCGCCTTTCGCCCGATCCCTTCGAGCGGCCCGGGTGGATGGAGTCGCTTCCCACGGCACCGGTGCACGCCGTGGCCCGGGGAACTGAAGGGATCTGGATCGGGGTCGCGGGCAAGGGTCTCCTGCTCGCCGGGGACGGAGGGCGGAACCTACGGAAGCTCCAGTTGGCCGAGGACTACCTGTGGACGGCGGCGGAAACGGAGCCCGGACACCTGTGGACGGGTTCCTATGGCGGAGGCGTGGTGGAAATCGACCTCGCGGACACGGGGAGGCATCGCAAGCGGGCCGAGGGCATCTTCTTCGCCCTCGAACCCGACGGGGCCGGAGGCGTGTGGGCGGGTGGGGCGGACGTCGGGTTCCATCGGTTCACCCCGACCCAAAGCCTGCATTGGGGTGCCGCCGAGGGATTCCCGCACGGCGACATCCGCGCCCTCCGCCGGGATCCGCTCCACCAGGACGGACTCTGGATCGGATCGCGCAGCGGCGGGTTGCACCACTGGGACGGCACGAGGTTCCGGGAAATCCGCCCCGGGGGACGGAGGGAACCCCTGCGGGTCGTGGCGTTGCACGAGACACAGGACGGCACGCTGTGGA